>JBFIDU010000027.1:0-12653 GCA_041603755.1 Methylophilaceae bacterium | reverse complement strand
GTTTTGGTGGTTCGGCGATTACAACGCTTCCGATAGTGTAAAAAGTTTTGATCAATTATATAGACGAAATTTGATTAATTTATATGAGCTACTAGGACAAACTGTTCCACAAAACTTATATAAAGAAATCAGTCAAGGCGGCGGCAACTCTGAGAATGCAGGCACGATGCGCAGAGGTCAAGATGCCTGATGATCAAAGTAAACGAAAAGCAGGGGTGTTGCTTCATATTAGTTCATTACCTTCTGGAAATCTGGGACCAGACGCTTACCGGTTTGTAGATTTTTTATCAGCAACTGGTGCATCAATTTGGCAAACATTGCCAATTAATATGCCTCATGCTGATAATTCACCTTACCAATGTCTTTCGGCACATGCTGGCAATACGGCATTTATTTGTTTGCAAACGTTGGTTGAGCAGGGACTAATAACTGACTCCGATATTGCTTTAGGCCATCATCAGGCGCTCAATGTGGCGCACAGTCATTTCATGAAAAAAGCTGATCTGGATGCATTCGTCGCTTTTTGCAAAGACCATCAATGTTGGCTTCATGATTATGCGCTGTACTCTGTCTTAAGGCAGACTTTTCACTTTGCTGCCTGGAGTCAATGGGAGGATGATTATAAAAATCGTAATCAGGATGCACTCGCCCAGTTTGCACAAGAATATAGCTCTGCTATAGAGCAGGTTAAGTTTCATCAGTTTTTATTTTTTACACAATGGAACGCGTTAAAGGAATATGCAAAACAAAAGCATATTGCGTTGTTTGGTGATATCCCTATCTTTGTCGCTTACGATAGTGCAGAGGTTTGGGCAAATCCGCATCTGTTTAAGTTAAATGATGACAAAGAGATGACTGTTGTTGCGGGTGTGCCACCTGACTACTTTTCAGAAACGGGTCAGCGCTGGGGGAATCCACACTATAACTGGGAGGTGATGCAGAAAGATCACTATGCTTGGTGGGTTTCACGTATGCGAACACAATCGGAATTGTTTGATCTAGTGCGAATTGACCACTTTAGAGGGCTAGAGTCAGCATGGGAAATACCTGCAGAAGAACAAACAGCCATGAATGGTCAATGGGTAGAAGCACCTGGTGATGAGTTATTGGCTGCAATTTATCAAGCACTGCCAACTATTCAATTAATCGCAGAAGATTTAGGCATTATCACGCAAGAAGTCGATGCGCTACGGCTGAAATATCAAATGCCAGGCATGAAGATTTTGCAGTTCGCATTTGGTGGAGATAATACAAACCCATATCTACCAGAAAATATTGAAGAAAACAGCGTTGTGTATACAGGTACGCATGACAATGATACAACGCTCGGTTGGTATAACACGATTGATGACAATGTAAAAAAGCATTTTCATGACTATATAAAAAACGACAGCCCAGATATGCCGGTCGCTTTGATTGAAATGGCTTTTTCAACCAATGCGGAAACTGCCATAGTGCCCATGCAGGATATTCTTGCATTAGATGGTGATTGTAGAATGAATACGCCAGGGACAACAGAAGGCAACTGGTCATGGCGGTTTGATTGGGAACAGTTAACCGAAGACTACCAACAACAATTTATAAAGTTGGTAAAAGTCTCTGGACGCGCACATGGCTAAAACAATCGGCATTGATGTAGGTGGCACTAATTTACGCATCGGTGTTTTTGAAGAAATAACATTAGTTGAAGAAAAACGCATCCATGCAGACTTTTCCAATATCTGTCAGCAAAACCCGGCAGATAACGCATGGCAGATGATACTTGCAGCGACTGCCGATAGCATCAAACATGTGTTAGACGATCACCCAGAAGTTGAGCACATTGGCATTGGTTTCCCAGGTTTTATCGATCCAGTCACAAATACCATTGCGCAATCACCTAATTTACCAGGCTTGCTCAATGTAAATTTGGCGCAGGATCTCGCTGTACTCATTCAAAAGAAAGTAGTCGTAGAAAATGATGCCAATGCTGCCGCTTTTGGGGAGTACTATTTAGCAAAGCAGCCGGCATCTGGTTTAATTTATTTGGGTCTGGGTACCGGAGTTGGCGGTGGGCTTATACTTAATGGTAAGCCTTATGCTGGTCATCATGGCTGTGCGATGGAAGTAGGGCATATTATCATCGAACCAGAAGGGCGGCTGTGTGGCTGTGGTAATTTAGGCTGTATGGAGCAGTATGCCTCTGCCACTGGCGTAAGTCTCAGCTATTACCAAGCAACGCAAAAAAAACGCTCAGCAGAAGAAATTGCCCAGTTAGCGCGCAACGGCCGTGAAAATGCCATCAAAGCATTTAATATTGCTGGCGCATCATTGGCACAGGCACTTGCCAGCATTTTAAAAGTAACTGATGTAGAGCATGTCATTATCGGCGGTGGCTTAACTGCAGCTTGGGATTTAATGGCAGCATCATTTGATCATCGCTTACAACAAGATTTAATTCCTGTGCTGCGACAAAAAGTGAAAGTAGAGATATCCACCGCACAAGATATAGCAGGAATGCTGGGTGCAGCGATGTTGGCTAGTCATTACTAAAAGCCTTTAAGTTAAAAGTCGCTTTTTTAATTAAAAGGGATTTATTTACGGTTAATCAATATGCTGCGTTAGTGCCCAAGCAACATGCTCGCGTATTAATGCATCTTCATCATGCTCACGTCTTTTAAGCGCTTGAACAACTTCTGGGCTAGTCGTCGCATTACCAAGGCCAACGGCAATGTTACGAAGCCATTGCGTGTAACCAATTCTGTATATGGCACTACCAGCCATTTTTTGCTTAAACTCATTTTCTGACCAGCTAAAGCATTCAATCAAGCTGATATTATCTAGCCCATGGCGGACATGAAAATCGTTTTCTGGTGTGGATTCTGCAAACTTATTCCAAGGGCAGGTGAGTTGGCAGTCATCACAGCCATACACCCTGTTACCAATGAGTGGCCTAAACTCGACGGGAATACTATTTTTTAGCTCTATTGTTAAGTAGGAAATACAGCGCCTTGCATCCACTTCATAGGGTGCAATAATCGCTTGGGTTGGACAAATATCTATACAGGATGTGCAACTGCCACAATGATTGGTGGCGGGTTTGTCGATTGGTAACGGTAAGTTAGTATAAATTTCACCTAAAAAGAACCAAGAACCGTGGTCTTTATTAATCAATAAAGTATGCTTACCACGCCAACCTAAACCCGCTTTTTCCGCGAGAGCGACTTCTAAAACTGGGGCGCTATCTGTGAAGGCGCGGTATTCGACATCTTTTGCTGCTTGATCTATTTTTTCACATAATTTTTGCAGCTTGTTTCTGATGACTTTATGATAGTCTCTGCCTAGTGCATAACGAGAAATGAACGCTTTATCGCTATCATCCATCACTTGCCAGCTGTCTTTAGCTTTTGGCGGCATGTAATCCAAGCGTGCAGATATGACGCGGATGGTATTTGGCACTAATTCTGTTGGGCGCGTTCGCTTCGTGCCGTGTTTTGCCATATAATCCATCTCACCATGAAAGCCTTTTTCTATCCAACTCTGATGCTCTTTTTCGGCAAACGACAAATCAGTATCGGTAATACCAATTTCTGCAAAACCAAGCGCCTTGCCCCATTGTTTAATGTCAGCGGCAAGCTTGGTCATTTCGTTGTCATTTAAGGTATTGAGCGTCATGGACAGTCATTTTACACTCGAATTAGCCGATGAAGCCGCAACTCTCGCGGCGGGGAATGATTTTTCAAAGTCTTTGCATGCAGGAGATGTTGTTTTTATGCATGGGGATTTAGGTGCTGGTAAGACAACTTTTGTACGCGGTATACTAATGGGGCTTGGTTATAATGGAAAAGTTAAAAGTCCAACTTATACCATCGTTGAACCATATGATTTTGCGCAATTTGACGTATATCATTTTGATTTATATCGCTTTGTAGATCCGTATGAGTGGGATGCTGCTGGATTTAGTGAGTATTTTAATCACGAAAGTATCTGTATCGTAGAGTGGCCAGAAAAGGCAGGTGAATTATTGCCTATACCAGACTATGATATTGAGTTGGATTTGCTGGATAAGAACAAGCAAGTGAATGGAAGAAAACTAACTATTTTTGAGCGTATATCAACCTAGGGAAGTATGGGTAAATTATTTTTTGTCAAATTAGTCTTGTTTGTAGCGACTCTGTTTGCCAGCTTATCATTGCTAGCGGCGAATCAAATTACAGCAACACGTGTATGGCCAGCTGATGCCTATACCCGTGTAACGATCGAGGCAGAGAGCCCACTAAAGTATCAAACATTTACCTTGAAAAACCCTGAACGCCTTGTTGTGGATGTTGAAGATATTACCCTTAATGATGTTCTTAATTCCCTATCAAACAAAATTCAGGCGGATGACCCTTATATAGAAAAAATAAGAATCGCGGTTAATCAACCGACAGTTGTACGCATTGTTGTTGATTTAAAGGAAGAGGTTAACTTTAACGTCTTTTCATTAAAGCCAGCGGGCGATTATCAACATCGGTTAGTGCTCGATATTATTCCCATTAAAGATCCATTGATGGCAATGCTTGACGATCTTGCGGAAGATGGCAAAACATCACCGAAACCGATTGTTGAACCATTGCCAAATAACAAACCAGATGCTGATGGGGAAGAAAATAAGCGCATCATCACGATTGCCATTGATGCTGGACATGGAGGTGAGGACCCTGGCGCGCGGGGTGCAAAAGGAAGCCATGAAAAAGATATTACACTGGCTATTGCAAAAAAACTGAAAGCACTGGTTGATGCTGAGCCTAATATGCGTGGTGTATTGACGCGAGATGGCGATTATTTTGTTTCCCTTGGTGGTAGAGTGGTGAAGGCACGCAAGTTACGGGCAGACTTGTTTATTTCAATCCATGCTGATTCATTTACCAAATCATCAGCACGTGGCTCATCTGTGTTTGCATTATCAGAACGCGGTGCAACCAGTGCCACAGCGCGCTATTTAGCGCAAAAAGAAAATGAATCCGATTTAATCGGTGGCGTGAGTTTAAAAGATAAGGATCCGATTTTGGCTAAAACGTTATTGGATTTGTCGCAAGCTGCGACGATTAACGATAGTTTGAAATTGGGTAAAGCTGTTTTAGGACATGTTGGGGAAGTGAACCGACTACATAAAAACCATGTGGAACAAGCTGGTTTTGCTGTATTAAAGTCACCAGATATTCCATCGATTTTGGTTGAAACAGCGTTCATTAGTAATCCTGAAGAAGAACGCAAGCTGAATAGCGATAGCCATCAATCCAAGTTAGCCGAATCTATTCTTAAAGGCGTTAAAAAATACTTTGCAGCAAATCCGCCGCTTGCTAAGATCGTTGTGGGAGAAAACGACTGATGCAAGCGCTAAATAAACTCAATATGCAAGATGCGATTGATTTTGAGATGCTTAATATTTACTTACAGCAATCTCGTATTACAGTCTATTGTACGCTGATACTGGTTCTGTATTTAGCGGCCAGCTTTTACCAAGTTGCGGATGCTAAAAATATCATGATTTGGGTACTGACGATGTTTGCCATTAATTTTTACATCGTGTTTACCTCATTTCAATTCAGCTATGACATGCCGGTCTATAAAATCCGTTCATTTATGAAAAGGCAAAACTTTTTGCATGTGTTGAATGGTCTTGCTTGGGGGATGGCTTTTTTTACACTTGTTGATGACAATTCTTTAGAAACGGGTGGCTACCGTGTTGCTGTCATTCTCGCAATTGTTGTTTCAATTTCATCCTCCTCAAAAGCAGCATCTTTAAGAGGGATGATTGGCTTTGTGTTAGCTGCCAGCAGTATGGCAGCATGGTATTTCATCAGCTACTTTTCAATATTTTCGTGGTGGTTATTTGGTACGCTGGGCTTGGTATGTGTTTGTATTATGTTTGGCTGGATGACCAATAAATATATATTGGGGCAAGTTGAACATCGTCTGCTAAATGATGGTTATGTAGAGGAACTCAAGGCATTGCATGAGAAAATAGAAAAAACAAATGAAGATTTCGTGAAAAGAAATCTTGAACTACAAGATATTCAAGCACAGCTGGAAATGTTGGCAGCACATGATGTGCTCACGGGCCTGTACAATCGTCGTTATATCCTTGAACGTATTGAAGAAAAGCTGCCTGAAATCAAAAGACATCAGTTGGACTGTTGTTTTGTGATCATGGATATCGATTACTTTAAAGACGTCAATGACCATTATGGCCATGTGGCAGGTGATGATGTGCTAAAAGTAGTGGCACAAATGTTGGTCAATGGTGTTAGACAAGGCGATATCGTAGCGCGCTATGGTGGCGAAGAGTTTCTGATCTTTTTACCGATGACAGAGCTTGAGTCTGCTAAAGTGTTGGTAGAACGGCTACGTGTAACACTAGAGCAATATCAACACAAGATTGACAATGAGATTGTCACCGTCACAGCATCGTTTGGCATTGCCCAGCATGAGATAAATGATTCTGCGGACAGGACAATTGCACGTGCAGATAAAGCACTATATCAGGCAAAAGAATCAGGACGTAACCGTACTGCTTTGTCAGTACATGAATAACATGCGCATCAAAATACACTATTAATGTCTTATATCAAAGTACTTTCAGATCAGTTAATTAGCCAAATAGCAGCTGGTGAGGTGGTAGAAAGGCCTGCCTCTGCTTTAAAAGAACTGTTGGAAAATAGCCTTGATGCAAATAGCACCGAGATAAAAGTAAGTCTAACGGATGGTGGTATTAAGCAGTTAAGGGTTACAGATAATGGTGCAGGTATTAGTAAAGAAGATTTGGCTTTAGCATTAACCAGGCATGCAACCAGTAAAATAAGTTCATTAGAAGAGCTTGAGGCCGTTTCAAGTTTAGGTTTTAGAGGTGAGGCGCTAGCAAGTATTGCGTCCATTTCAAGAATGCGACTCATGAGTCGTGCTAAAGATACAAAGCATGCATGGTCAATTTATGCCAATGGCAGTGAAATTTCTACGGTTGAGCCATGCGCGTTGGATGCGGGCAGCATTGTTGAGGTTAGTGATCTTTATTTTAATACGCCAGCAAGGCGTAAATTTCTAAAAAAAGAGGCCACAGAATTTGGCCATTGTGAAGAAGCGTATACGCGTATGGTATTGTCGTGGCCAGATGTTACTTTTGCATTAGAGCATAATGGACGAACGGTAAACCGCTATTCGGCATCTGAGCCCCTCAGTCGATTTAAAGCAGTGCTAGGGCAAGAGTTTGCTGCCGAAATGATAACTGTTGATGATGCAGCTGCTGGATTACGGTTTTGGGGCGTTGCTGCTAAGCCAACGTTTAGTCGTGGAAGACGTGACACACAATATGTTTTTGTGAATGGGCGGTTTGTCCGAGATAAGCTTGTTGCGCATGCTATTCGCCAAGCATATCAAGACGTATTACATCACGACAGACATCCTGCCTATGTTTTATTTCTTGAACTAGACCCTAATTTGGTAGACGTCAATGTGCATCCAGCAAAAACTGAAGTCCGCTTCAGAGATGGTCAAGCAGTACATCAATTTATCTTTCATGTACTAAATAGGGCATTGGCAACGCCAACAGGTGAATCGAATGCAGTTACTGCCGGCCAAGCGACACATAATCCATTTCAGGCTGTAAATTCGCCTTATTTAAAGCAGCAATCGAACATGGATTTCTCAGTAAAGCAGACGCCCGATTTTTATCAAACACTATTTGGGCAAACTACCAACACTGATTTGACTAGTGAACCTGAGGAACAGTCATCCATAAGCATACAAAACCATATTGCGGAATCTAGCAATGAAAAAGCAACCTACCCATTAGGTTTTGCAGTAGGGCAAATCCATGGCGTTTACATACTAGCCCAAAATGCTAAAGGCTTGGTTGTTATTGATATGCATGCAGCACATGAACGGATTATGTATGAGCGCTTAAAACAAGCAATTGATAACAAAGCTGTGCCGATGCAACCATTATTATTGCCAGTTAGCTTTAATGCCGATAGGGTGGAAGTCGCTACCGTGAATGAAATACTAAGCAGTGGTAATGATACGCTAACTGAATTAGGGTTTGATATCGCAGTCTTATCACCAACGACATTGGCAGTTAGGGCTGTGCCAATGCTATTAAAGCAGGCTGATGCGGTTTCTTTAGCGCGGGATGTATTGCGTGAGATTAATGAGTATGGCGCTACCAGAGTGCTAACTGATCAACGCAATGCTTTATTGGGTACGATGGCATGTCATGCCGCCGTCAGAGCCAATCGTCATTTAACAGTACCTGAAATGAATGCGCTCCTGCGCGATATGGAAGCGACAGCACGTTCCGGGCAGTGTAACCATGGTCGACCAACATGGTTTCAAGTCAGTATGCAGGATTTAGATAAAATGTTTATGCGTGGTAAATAAACACTAGAGTTAGTGTTGCAGTAGGTTTTTAATTGTCCGCCAGACAAAACTGTCTGGTACCTCCAACCCATTCATAATGTAATTGAATAAATTGGTATTATTAATTGATGCCGGTAAGGTATGTTTTGCATCATATGTACCACAAAACAGAATTTGATCGCCATTAATAACGACTGTATCTTTATCTGGTACTAGAGATGAGCGACCATTTCTCACCAATAGCAGCGGTACCAGTTTTAGATCATGTTCACGGTTTGATGGGTCTTTCATAATATTCTCAAGCTTAACAATTAAACCGCTATCGATATACTCTTGGACCGCGATTGCGTTTTTGTGATCTATCGTTATGGCAAAGGTTTCTGGTACCGTTTCGCCTACAACATCCACTAATTGACTGATTAAGTTATTTGCCCACTGATTGTCTTGGTTGCGGACGAGTGCCAGAAACTCTGCCAGTAAAGGGGTTAACATATGCGCCAAGCATTCATGCGCGATAATATCGGTTGGCTGCATGGTGATGTCTGCACCAAATTTCTTGAATAAGGCACTATTATTTCTATTATTTTTGCGAATAATTAGGAATAAGTTTGGGTTCAGTTCTTTTGCTGTCATGACAATAGACAGATTGTTGATGTCATTATCCGTACCTGCAACGATACCACATGCATCTTTAATGCCCGCCTCAATGAGTGTGTGGGCTTCTGTACCACTGCCAATCACGCATTTTTCACATTCAGTTAAATCAGGCATCGCCTCAACAATGGTAGTTTTTAAATGCTCACGTTCTAGATTTTCAACAACGGACTTCCCAAACCGACCGTACCCACAGACTACCCAATTCCCTCTGGGCGGATTTTCTGGAGGCGGTAAAGTATCCCCAGGTACACCGGTTAACCATTGATGAAGTATATAGGTGCCCAAGGCATGGACCCGCATGGCGAGCTGATCACCAAAGAGTATGTATGGGTTGATGATGTGGTCAGTACCAAAAGAGGCCATATTTGCAACGATATCTTCGCGCTCAGCCCTTGCCAGTACGCGTAAGTCAGGTTTCATGAGCTTAACAGAGACAGCGACTGCAAGATTGACTTCATCATTATCTGTCAGTGTAACTACGCCGCTGCAGTTGGGATTGTATATACCAGCTCTGATTAGGTTTTCTGGTAATTTTGCATCGGCACACAGGCTTAGTATGGTGTTTTTAGTATCGGCAAGTTCCAGTTCATTTAAGCGCAATTGATTTTGTTCGACCACTACCACGCGCATGCCTTTTTCGTCCAGAATGTGGGCGAGTAAACTTGCAGATTGACCATAACTACATAAGATGAAAAAAGGTTCCTGAATAGCCTGCACATTGCGCGCGAAACGTTCTGCTGTAATGGTTTGACGTAAACTGACATCTTGCAATAAGGTAATAATCTTACCGACAGCATAAAACCAAGGGATAACTGTAAAATAGATGGAGAAAGTCATCCATAAACGCTGCGCTTGACTATACGGGTAGGGCACTTCGCCAAATCCAATTGTTGTAGCGGTATAGCTGATGACATAAAAAGCTTCAAAGATACTCATGTACCAAGTGTTACCTTGGTCGTCAACGCCAGGCACTAAAGTTAATCCGATGGTAGCAATCGCAAAACTTGCAATGATAAGGATAAGTGGCCGTCGTAAACGACGGAGAATCATAAAGAGTATGCTATTCATCGTTGAAAGCAGTGTGTCTTATTGATGGGATTAAAAGGTAACAAAAATTGATTTTACCGACGTTGCGTAATGGTTTCTGAAATTAATAATATAACCGACACAAAATTAGCCATTAAAGCGCCACCTGAGAGCGATACAATGTAAACCATTAGACTTGGCATATCCATTTTACCTTCAAGCGCTGTCCATAAAATAGCAGCTGTAATCAATTGAAGATCCGCGGCTAAACTAGTGGAAAGTAAAATAGCACCCATTTGTGTACGATCACCGAATTTTAATACGGTTGCAATCAAACTAACAATGATTGCAGCATAGAGCTCATAGACATGGTGATGGGTCACATTATCAATATCACCTAAAAAGAACCCAAAATTGAGCGTCATTGCGAGTACAATAAAAAAACCAAAGATAACTTTTTCTAAATTCATAATAAATCCGCCATTGCTGAGTTCAATTGTTGGTAAAGTATTTGTTTACCACTAAGCGGTATTATATAACTCTAGCTAATAATTAACAGTATGAATGACAATTCTCTTCCGAACGCTATTTTTTTAATGGGGCCAACGGCAAGTGGCAAAACGGATGCTGCCATCGCATTATTGCAAGCATTTCCAATTGAGCTAATCAGCGTAGATTCCGCTTTAGTGTATCAAGATATGAATATTGGGACGGCAAAGCCAGATGCACAAACGCTGGCAAAGGCACCACATCACTTGATTGATATTATTCCGCCAACGAAGAGTTACTCAGCCGCAAATTTCAGACAAGATGCATTAGCGCTAATGGCAGAGATTACTGACAAAGGAAAAGTACCTGTGTTGGTTGGCGGTACGATGCTTTACTTTAAAGCATTAGAGGAGGGGCTAAGTGGACTACCGCAAGCTAATCAGCAATTGCGTAGCAAGTTAGACGAAGAAGCTGCCGTGGTTGGATGGCCAGCGATGCATCGTAAACTTGAGGCGGTTGATCCTGAAACGGCGTTGCGTTTAAAGCCGAATGATATGCAACGTATACAGCGCGCACTGGAAGTGTATGCGCTGACAGGTGAAACAATGTCAGCCTTGTATGCAAAGCAAGCTGCTGAAAAACTACCTTATAAAGTCTGTAAAATCGCATTAATTCCTGACGATAGGAAAGTGTTACATGAACGAATCGAAAGACGATTTAATAAGATGTTGTTAGATGGCTTAATTGATGAAGTGAAAAGCATCCTCGCTAAATATCCGAGTTTAAATGCAGAATCAACATCAATGCGATCAGTAGGGTACCGGCAAGTCCTTATGTATCTGGCAGGTGACTATGATGATGAAGAGCTATGCAATCGCGGTGTGTTTGCCACCCGTCAATTAGCTAAAAGACAATTAACATGGTTACGTGGTATGCCTGATATTCAAGTGATTAACTCGTTACTACCATCTTATATTGTTGAAATTAAATCATATATAAAACATTTATTTAAGTAATATAATTAATGTTAATTATTAGAATTGTTTATATCAAATTACATAAAAAAGGTCACTTAATTAAGTGACCTTTTTAATGAATTAAGGCTTAAATTTTGCCGTCAAGACCCATTTGATAATATTTATGAGTAATTTTTTCTTGGTTCTCTAGTAACCAATCAATACTTGGTTCATTTGACATCGCCTTTTTAATAGCCAAGGTAGTCGCTTTGCGGTGAATTTCAAATAATGCTTTGTGATCGAGATCTTTTTGACCCGCTACGCCAGGGTTTAGCCAGACTGAAACAATAATGCCTAGATCATTTGCTTTTTCTTTAGGTATATAGCCTTCGCGCACAGCATCCAGTACACCATTAGCAATAGCGCCTTGCACTGTACCCATCAGAATATTGGTGTATGCAGTATCTTTAACGGTTACTTTACTCACCATTAAAGTTGCTGGGCGAACTTGAATATCTGTATTCATTATTGCTAACACTTTAGAGTGACCTTGTGATTGATTAGCCAGTTGGTTAGCAAATGCGACACCCATAGGGCCATCCATTTCACCAATGGCAACTTCTGGTTCTGCTGCTGTATTTTTTGGACCACCAGCAACAAGGGCCTCACCAACGCGCATAATAATTCTTTCACTCATATGTTTACTCCTTATTCGATTATTTAAAGAAAGGTTAATTAACCTAATCGTTGTTGAATACGTTGCGCTGCCTCAACGCATTCATCTAAGGTCGCTACCAATGCCATGCGAATAAAACCTTCGCCTGGATTCAAGCCGTGCGCTTTTCTTGCAAGATAGCTGCCGGGCAACACAGTGATATTTAAATCAGCATACAACCGACGCGCAACTTCCGTATCTGGTTCGTCGGTTTGCACCCATAGATAAAAAGCAGCGTCAGGCATCTGAACCTTTGGCCACACTTTTTTGAGCATTGGTGCGACGGTGTTAAATTTTTCTGTATAAAGCCTGCGGTTTTCAATGACATGGGCTTCATCGGCCCAAGCGGCAATGCTCGCTTCCTGTGCAGCAGGATTCATTGCACATCCGTGATAAGTTCTATACAACAAAAACTTCTCTATTATACCAGCATC
>JBFIDU010000026.1:0-13040 GCA_041603755.1 Methylophilaceae bacterium | reverse complement strand
GTGTAATCTGCATTTTCAACACAAGTCATTTTCTCACGTAAGCGGTCAATGCGTGGGTCATCTGCAACAATATCTTCGTAATCTTTCGCGGTTAATTTGCCTTTCAATAATCCAATTGCTGTCATATATTGAATACAGTGATCGCGGTCTGCAGGATTATCTAAGGGGCCAGTTTTATCGATAATTCGAATCGCAGACTCATGTGTGGTAATGACAATTTTATCAATGGCATCAATTTGCGCTAAGGTTTGTAATTTGCTACCAACTTCTTTATTTAACTGAAACGCAGACTCAACTGCTGTCTGTGCATGGAATTCAGCTGGGAAAGAGATTTTAAATAAGACATGTTCCATCACGTAAGAACCATATGCTCGCTGAAACTCAAATGGTTTTCCTTTAAAAAGTACGTCATAAAAGCCCCATGTTTTTGCAGTAAGCGCACTTGGGTAACCCATTTCACCTTGCAATGTCATCCACGCCAGTCTGACCGCCCTAGAGGTCGCATCACCCGCAGCCCATGACTTACGAGAACCTGTATTCGGTGCATGTCGATAGGTACGTAAACTTTGACCATCAACAAAAGCATTAGAGACTGCGTTGATTACATCTTCTTTGGTACCGCCTAACAGTTCAGTAACAACTGCAGTAGAAGCAATCTTGACTAAGATAACATGGTCGAGACCGACGCGATTGAAACTATTTTCCAGCGCTAGTACGCCTTGAATCTCATGTGCTTTAATCATTGCTGTTAAGACATCTTTCACCTTGAGTGGCGCTTTACCTTCAGCAACATTTTTTCTTGAGATATAGTCTGCAACAGCTAATATGCCACCCAAATTATCGGATGGATGTCCCCATTCCGCGGCGAGCCAGGTATCGTTAAAATCCAGCCAACGAATCATTGCCCCAATATTAAAAGCGGCAAGAATTGGGTCTAACTGATAGTTTGTACCGGGCACTTTAGCGCCATTAGGGACAATAGTGCCTTTAATAACTGGCCCTAATAGTTTTTTGCAGGCTTGGTAGTCTAGCGCTTCAAAGCCGCAGCCCAATGTGTCCATCAAACAGTTACGCGCTGTATCATAGGCTTCATCTGATTGGATTTCATAGTCCATGACATAGTTGGCGATATCCACGATCACCTGATCGGGGGCGGGGCGTACGTTTGAGATGTGTGCTGACATGTTTATGTACCTTTATCTAAGTGTTTAAAAGTGAATCACTGCGTTACGCGGTGCTCAAAATCCTCATGTACTACATTTACATTCCGGTTTTTGTGCGCCGTGCGCCTTGTGCTTCCTCTTTTAAAGCACTTGCTAAAGGCACAAAACGTAACGATTAATATTTATCGTTTATGCAGCGGGACGAACGGTCTATTATCAGGCCCCGTATACTCCGCATTCGGGCGAATAATCTTATTATCAATTCGCTGCTCAATCGCATGTGCGACCCAACCTGTGGTGCGTGAAATCACAAAAATCGGTGTGAACATGCCTGTCGGTATGCCCATCATGTGATAACTAGACGCGCTGTACCAATCCAGATTTGGGAACATTTTTTTCTCACGCCACATCGTTTCTTCTATACGCGCAGACACATTAAATAAGCGCATATCGCCAGCATCTTCGCTCAGTGCGCGGCTAACGGACTTGATAGACTCATTACGTGGATCGCCAATGGTATAAACAGGATGACCAAAGCCAATAATGATTTCCTTGCGTGCCATACGTGCCAAGATATCTGCTTCCGCTTCATCAGGTGTTTGATAACGTTCGATAATCTCCATAGCGGCCTCGTTGGCGCCGCCATGTTTTGGTCCTCGTAGCGCACCGATTGCGCTGGTGATGCAAGAGTACATATCTGAAAGTGTGCCTGATACTACCCGCGCAGTGAATGTAGACGCATTAAACTCATGTTCGGCATATAAAACTAATGATGTATTCATTGCATCGATATGTAATTGTTTTGGTTTTTTGCCATGTAATAAATGCAAGAAATGGGCAGCAACAGAGTCATCATCCGTTTCCACTTCAATGCGTTTACCGTTATGGCTAAAGTGATACCAATAAATTAATATTGAGCCAAAACAAGCAATTAAGCGATCACCCAGATTTTTAGCATCTTCCATGTTATGGTCTTCAACCTCAGGCTCTATCGTGCCTAACATAGAACAGCCTGTGCGCATCACATCCATTGGGTGCGCGTTCGCAGGAATTTGCTCCAACACAGTTTTGAGCGCTGCAGGTAGTCCGCGTAGTTTTTTCAGTTTTTGATGATAAGCAGACAGCTCTTTTTGGTTTGGTAGTTCACCATGGATCAGTAAGTATGCAACTTCCTCAAATGTAGAATTTTTGGCTAGATCAATAATATCGTAACCGCGATAATGTAAATCATTGCCTGTATGGCCCACAGTACAAATGGCGGTAGACCCTGCTGAGACGCCAGCGAGGGCAACGCCTTTTTTCTTTTTTGGGGTCTCGGTGGCTTGAATCGGATTTGCGGTCGTATTCATTGTATTCTCCTTAATGTCTTAAAAATAAAGGGGAGTGGGTGAGGGCAATACTGCAATCGCCTTTCTCGCTTTATTTTTTATAGAGTGCATCTAATTTCTGTTCAAATGCGTGGTAGCCTAAGTATTGGTATAAATCCATACGTGTTTGCATGGTGTCTAATACATTTTTTTGGGTGCCTTCTTTTTTAACTGTCTGGTAGACATTTAATGCAGCCAAGTTCATTGCTCGGAAAGCGGAGAGTGGATAGAGCACCATACTGACATCCGCAGTTGCTAGCTCATCAACTGTGAACAAAGGTGTCGAACCAAACTCAGTGATATTAGCCAGAACAGGCACTTTTACTGCATCTACAAACTGCTTGTACATGCCTAATTCAGTCATGGCTTCCGGGAAAATCATGTCGGCACCAGCTTCAACGCAAGCACAAGCACGATCAATGGCCGATTGCAAACCTTCTACTGCTAATGCATCAGTGCGAGCCATGATGACAAAGCTATCATCGGTTCTGGCATCCACAGACGCTTTGACACGGTCCACCATTTCCTCTTGGCTGACAATTGCTTTATTGGGGCGATGTCCACAGCGTTTGGCGCTGACTTGGTCTTCGATATGTACCGCAGCAGCACCTGCTTTTTGCACGCTTTTGATGGCGCGTGCAATATTGAATGCGCCACCAAAACCAGTATCAATATCAACTAATAATGGCGTATCAACTGCATCAGTAATACGGCGCACATCAACCAAGACATCCTCTAGTGTTGAAATGCCTAAGTCTGGTAAACCTAGTGAACCTGCAGCCACACCGCCGCCAGAAAGATAGATAGCCTTAAACCCAGATTGAGTTGCTAGCATGGCATGGTATGCGTTAATGGCACCAATAATTTGTAATGGATGTTCAGCTGCTAATGCAGCGCGAAAGCGCATGCCAGCTGTTTCTATAGTACTCATGGTTGACCCTTTTACGAAAAGAATGCGGTTGTTGCTTCATCTGGCATCGCAACGCCAGTGAGTTTTGCCTTTTGTAGAATTTCCCAAAAATAACGATAAGTTGCGCGATCATGTAGCTCGCCTGCATACTGAATTGGGCCCCATTCTGCTGCTTGTGCTGTTAACAGAATGTTGGCAGCATCCATTACCTCATCAAAATTTGGCTTCATTGCATCTACAATCGCCTGAATCTGTGTTGGGTAAATGCTCCACATCCGCATAAAGCCAAATTCATTGCGCGCGCGTGAAGCGTCACTGTATGTGGTTTCTACGTTTTTAAGATCTAATGTCACGTTATGTGCAGGGACAACACCATTACCCAAGGCGGCGGCGGCGACTTCTGCTTTAGCACGCGCTAATAAGCGGTGTTCAAATTGACCAGGGCTACGCATAGCGCTAGCAGGAATAGCACCATTGTGTGCGCTGACGAAATCCATTAATCCAAAATCCAATACTTGTAGCCAAGGGAGTTTAGCAATTTCGTGCACTTGGCGCAGTGCGCCATGTGTTTCAATTAGAATATGGACTGGAATAACGCGCTCGATACCATTAAAAGTTGCCATTTTTTGTAAGTAGGCAATCATTTCTTGTGCCTGACTAATGTCGGTACATTTTGGAATGGTAATGTAACTTAATACATTGCCAGCACCCGCAATCAGAATATCAATGTCTTGCTTCCACGCTGGGTGCGTGAAGTCATGAATACGAGCGCCTGCCATTTTGTGCTTATTTACTTCAGAAGTCAGTACGCGCACAATCATTTCTGCATGTTCACGTTCTTGACCGCTGGCGGCACCATCTTCACAATCACATGTGATATCAAAAACAGGGCCAATGCTGTCTTGCAAGCCGAGTGCTTTTAGAATTAACTTTTCGCTACCTGCAAAATGCTCGCAAGCTGGAATTAAAGGGAACGGTTTTTCACCGCCAAACAGAGCTTCATTTGGATGTACAGCCATCATTCACTTCCTTTTCGAGGTATTGCTACGGTGTAGTCTAAGTCCAGTACCACGTTTTGGTGGTAGTCTTGGTTATTTTTTATGTTCTCTAGTGCAGAAGGGGGCATGTTTTTAATGCCGACCATCCTTAACCGTAATGCGCCCATATCACTACGGCCGGGTAAGTCCCATTTATCTAGCACCTCTGTCATGCTATAGATAGTATCGCCTGCAAACGTTGGATTAACGTGCGTGCCACCATTAATTGCTAAAATGCTTAACGCATTTTCTAGGCCTTCATAGCTCAATGCGCGACAAGCAGAAATCACAACCCCGCCATAAACCAGCCGTTTTCCAATTGCTGTGCTTTGCATCAAATGGGCATCAAAATGCAGACGGGCGTTATTTTGATATAGCTTTGTCGCCAGGGTATGGTCGCTATCATTAATCGTCATGCCAGCCAGGTGATCCAGGCGCTCTCCAGCTTGATAATCCTCCCAGAAAAATTGACCGCCCGTCACATTGCTGATTTCATCGTGTGTCTGAAGGTAGCTAGGCAGCTTCAATTGATTTGGAGAAACAAATGTGGGTAAGTCTGGGATGACCGTTGTTGGTGCTGCTGACGAAGTATCTTTTTTATGAACCATCACCCAGCGCACCCAGCTAATCACGGGTAAATTGTTTTGGTTAACCGATGTTGAGCGAACCCAGACTACACCGCTTTTGCCGTTTGAGTTTTGCTTCAAACCAATGACTTGGCTTGAGGTTGTCAGCGTGTCGCCAACAAAGACTGGTTGCATAAACTGAACATCAGCATAGCCCAAATTGGCAACCGCATTCACCGAGATATCTGGTACTGTTTTACCAAATGCGATATGAAAGGCGAGTAGGTCATCAACAGGAGTTGTTTTATATTCCAAGCTTTGTGCAAATGGAACACTGCAATGCAGTGGGTTTCTTGCGCCCGTTAGTGCAATGTATAAAGCGCAATCTCCCTCTGTAATAGTACGAGGTGTCGCATGTTGAATGACTTCGTTTAAGACAAAATCCTCAAAAAAACGACCGCTATTAATTTTGGCTGTATTAGACATTAGATAAACTCTTCTTCCAGTTCTTGTATCATTTCACTTAGCTGAATAATCCGCTCTGCAGCAGCAATGTGATGGTTCTCTACAAATTTATCGTTGACGACTACAGTGCCTCTGCCTGAAGCTTGTGCTTCTTTCAATGCTTTGATGACCTCTCTGGCATTTGCTACCTCGGTGGCTTTAGGGGTATAGGCATCGTTGCTGTATGCTATTTGCGCTGGGTGAATAATAGATTTCCCATCAAAGCCCAAATCCCTGCCTAATCGACAGGCATACTCGAAGGCATGCATGTTTTTAAGATCGCTTGCAATACCGTCGATAACGCTTCTTTTATAGGCGCGAGCTGCAAGCACAACTAATGATAATGAGGTTAATATTGCCGTTCTCTCAGGTGTGTAACGAGCATGCAACTGCGTAATCAAATCTGATGTTGCGATGACCATGCATATAATACGGTCGGATGCAGAAGCAATTTCCTTTGCATTTAAGACGGCCAGCGGGCTTTCAATCATGACCATAATAGGCATCTCACTGCCACCTGCATCATCTAATGCTTTTTGTGCTGCTAGGACGTCTTCTTTTGACTCTATATTAGGGAAGAGAATGGCGTCAGCGCCAATATTGGCCACAGCTTTGATATCATCATGACCCCATTCGGAGTCCAAGTCGTTGACTCTAATGATTACTTCACGCTGACCGTAGCCGCCTGCTTTTACTGCCTCCACAATGTTAATGCGGGACTGTATTTTGGCATCAATCAATATTGGATCGCCTAGGTCTAGTATGACGGCGTCTGCAGCCAATGTGCGTGCTCGGTCTAAATAGTGTGTGTTGCAACCTGGCACATAAAGCATAGAGCGTCTCGGTCTTATATGTTTATTCATCATGATGTCGGTTTGAATAATTAATAATGTTCGATTATATAGTTAAATAAATGTCTGTCAACATATATCTTATGTCTTATATAAGATATAAAATATATAGACAATCAATATTGTTATATGATATAAAGTAACAAAACCATTTATGAATGGCGAATGCCTTTAATAAGGAAGTTAATTCTTTTAAATATATTGACTGATAGGTTGCTAGCATGGATAAACAGCAAAATTCACCCAATTACCGCCCGCTATACGATCAAATTAAGGTCTTGATCACACAGAGTTTGATCGGTGGGGAATGGCGTCCCGGTGAGATGATTCCCAGCGAGGTTGAATTGGCAGCCCGATATAAAGTCAGCCAAGGTACTGTAAGAAAGGCTATTGATAGTCTGGCAACAGAAAATATTGTTATTCGTCGTCAAGGTAAAGGCACTTTTGTAGCCACACATAAAGAAGATGATATAAAGCTACGTTTTTTGCGATTAACAGCAGAAACTGGTCAAAAAGAATTATTGAACAATGAGTTTATCTCCTGCACTAAATCAAAAGCAGGCGCATACATTGCAAAGATTTTAGAAATGAAAGCAAGTGCAACCATTATTGAAATTAAACGGTTGCTGACATTTTCTGGTAGGCCATTAATACATGATCACATTATCGTGCCTGCACATGCTTTTAAAGGTTTAAATAAAGCGAAGGTTGAAGAAAGTGGTGGCTCTATGTATAGCATGTATGAATCACAGTTTGGTGTAAGGATGGTGAGGGCAGAAGAGCGCTTGAAAGCCGTGGCTGCCGAGACGGATGTTGCAAAAGCGTTGGGACTAAAAGTGGGGCATCCATTGCTGAGTATAGAACGGGTGTCGTTTACCTATGGTGATAAGCCGATGGAGTGGCGGTTGGGGTTGTGTCTGACAGATGACCACCATTACATGAGCGAACTCGAATAAAAATGCACATTTCATCTCAATCGCTTTGTTGCTCACTTTTTTGCTTGCTTATGTACGGTTGTGTACAACGCGCTTCGCAAAAAAGTTTGCGCCTTGCGCATGAGTGAACTCTGCATTGTTAAATGAAAAGTAAAGCGCTTTAATGCGCAGTATAAAAGAGGTAAAAAATGGATGACTTAAAAAAACGCGCGTTGGATTACCACCAATTTCCTACACCTGGGAAGTTGAGCGTGGAGTCGTCCAAACCATGCGCTACACAAGATGATTTGTCGTTGGCTTATACGCCAGGCGTAGCTGTACCAGTATTGGAAATAAAAGAAAATCCAGCTGCTGCTTATCAGTACACCAATAAAGGTAACTTGGTTGCTGTGATATCGGATGGTTCTGCGGTATTGGGGCTAGGTAATACTGGCGCATTAGCCAGCAAGCCTGTGATGGAAGGCAAAGGGGTATTGTTCAAACGCTTTGCCGGTATTGATGTGTTTGATATTGAAGTGGATGCGCCAACACCAGATGCGTTTATACAAACGGTAATTAATATTGCGCCTACGTTTGGTGGTATCAATCTAGAGGATATTGCTGCACCACATTGCTTTTACATTGAAAAAGTACTCAAAGAAAAATTGGATATACCAGTTTTTCATGATGACCAGCATGGCACAGCCGTTATTGTGGCTGCAGCTTTATTAAATGCATTGCAACTGCAAGCAAAGCAGATTGAGAATGTGAAAATAGTGTTTTTAGGTGCAGGTGCTGCAGGCTGCTCATGTGCCAAATTATTGAAAAGCATGGGTGCAAAAAACATCGTGATGGTTGATCGTCAGGGTGTGCTGGATACCAATCGACAAGATTTGCATGATAACAATCAAGATTTGGCAGTCAAACCCAGTGGCATTAAAACATTGGCAGATGCCATGCAAGACGCTGATGTGTTCATTGGTGTGTCTGCGAAAAATGCGCTAGATGTGAATTTAATTGAACGCATGGCGGAAAAACCAGTTATTTTTGCTTTGGCAAACCCAGACCCTGAAGTGCTGCCAAGCGTTGCGCATGCTGTACGTGATGACATTATCATGGCCACAGGACGAAGTGATTTCCCAAATCAAGTTAACAATGCACTCTGTTTTCCCTATTTATTCCGAGGCGCATTAGATGCGAAAGCAAAAAAAATCACAGAGGAAATGAAAGTGGCCGCTGCAAAAGCATTGAGCGAGCTAGCGCACGAACCAGTACCTGAAGAGGTCTTAAAAGCATACAACTTAACAGAACTGTCATTTGGACCTGACTACATTATTCCTAAGCCATTTGATCCAAGGTTGCTAGATAAGGTATCGACTGCTGTAAAAGAGGCTGCATTAAAATGACTGAGCATTGGAAAAATAACAGGCCTAAAAACCTGAATTTATTTACGATACGCTTGCCGATAAACGCATTGGTTTCCATCTTACATCGTGTCAGTGGCATGGCTTTATTTGCTATGTTGCCATTCTTGCTACTTATGATGCATTGGTCGTTTTCCAACGAAGACGGTTTTAATCGTGCTGTCGAAGTTTTAGATTTTTGGTTAGTCAAGTTGGTTTTAATAGGCTTGGCATGGGCTTTTTTTCATCATTTCTATGCAGGCTTAAGACATTTAGCACAGGACTTGCATTGGATGCACGGTCTCAATCAAGCACGCTATTCAAGCAAGTTGATAATGGGTTTGGTTGCTGTCTCTGTTATTTATTTCGCGATTTTAATTTGGTGACGATTAGATGTTGTTCGAATTATTAACAAAACGATATCCTGGTATGCGCGTTTGGCTGCTGCAACGAATTACAGCAGTCTATATGGCGGTTTATGTGCCATTTTTAATTGGTTATTTGCTAATTAACAAGCCCGATAGTTATGTTGCCTGGATGGAACTTAATTCTGCTTGTTGGCTGAAGGTTTTAAGTTGTTTGTTCTTTTTGAGTTTGTGCTTGCATGCATGGGTGGGGGTTCGTGATGTATTTAGAGACTATGTCCCTAACATAATGCTTCGTCATGGTCTGCAGCTAATTGTCGAAATCGTATTAATCGCTTGCTTAATTTGGTCAGTATATATTTTTTGGAGTATTTAGATGGCACTAGAAAAATACCAGTTTGATGCTGTAATTGTTGGCGGTGGTGGCGCGGGCTTGCGCTCAGCACTGCAGCTTGCGCAATCAGGGGTAAAAGTCGCTGTGGTATCAAAATTGTTTCCAACGAGATCACATACTGTAGCAGCACAGGGAGGCATTGCTGCGGCTTTAGGTAATGTCTCAGAAGATAAATGGCTGTGGCATATGTATGACACCATCAAGGGCTCTGATTTTCTGGGAGACCAAGATGCTATTGAATTTATGTGTAAGAACGCAGCGAAGGCTATTATTGAGTTAGAGCACTTTGGTATGCCATTTGATCGATTGGAAAATGGCAAAATTTTTCAGCGACCTTTTGGTGGTATGACACAAAACTTCGGCGAATCGCCCATATCACGCACTTGTGCAGTGGCCGATAGAACCGGTCATGCCATGCTGCATACGTTGTATCAACGTAATGTGCATGCCAATACACAGTTTTTTATAGAGTGGTATGCACTGGATTTAATTCGTGATGCAGATGGTGATGTACTGGGCGTAATTGCGCTGGAAATAGAAACTGGTGAAGTACGTATCTTTGAAGCAAAAACGACTCTGTTAGCCACAGGTGGAGCTGGACGCATCTTTCAGGCGAGTACGAATGCCTTTGCTAATACTGGCGATGGTTTGGGTATGGCTGCGCGCGCTGGAATACCGTTGCAGGACATGGAATTTTGGCAGTTCCACCCAACGGGTGTGTTACATGCTGGCGTGCTCATCACAGAGGGTGTCCGAGGTGAAGGTGGTTATTTAGTAAATTCGGAAGGTGAGCGCTTTATGGAGCGTTATGCACCAACAGCAAAAGACCTTGCCAGCCGAGATGTTGTTTCTCGAGCGTCTGCAACAGAGATTAAAGAAGGCCGAGGTGTTGGTGCTGGTAAAAATGCGGTTTACCTGAAGCTTGACCATCTGGGCGAGGATGTTATTGATCAGCGCTTGCCAGGTATTCGCCAAATCGCACAAACATTCGCCAATGTAGATCCCGTGAAAGATCCTATTCCAGTAGTGCCGACAGCGCACTATATGATGGGTGGTTTACCTGTGAACTTAAATGGGCAAGTGATCGTGCCGCATGGTGACGGACAACAAGTAGTTAATGGCCTCTACGCAGTAGGCGAATGTGCTTGCATCTCGGTGCATGGTGCTAACCGTCTGGGTTCTAACTCCCTACTGGATTTGGTGGTTTTTGGCAAATCGACAGGTGAGCATATTGCTAAAACGGTTCAAACAATCCAATCACACAAACCGCTACCCAAGGATGTTGGCGATACCACACTAGCAAGACTGGCGCGTTATGAACAAGCAGAAGGTGAAAACTTAATGCAGGTACGCTTGGATATGCGTCAAGTAATGCAGGAAAACTGTGGTGTTTTCCGATTCCCTGATTTGTTAGAAAAAGGCGTTGAAGAAATCAATGCTGTAGCTGAGCGCGTAGCACATGTTGTCATAAAGGATAAAAGCAGAGTATTTAACACAGCGCGCATTGAGGCGCTTGAGTTGGATAATTTGATTGAGGTTGCGTTAGCAACCATGCATGCTGCACATAATCGCAAAGAAAGTCGAGGGGCACATGCACGTGAAGACTTTGAAGAGCGAGATGATACAAAGTGGCTAACACACTCACTTTATTATCGTCAGAATCATCAGCTTAAATATAAGCCAGTGCAGTTGCAGCCGTTAACGGTGCCATCTTTTGAGCCTAAAGCGAGGGTTTATTAATCATGAAGTTATCTATTTATCGATTTAATCCTGACACAGATAAGAAGCCTTATATGCAGGACTATGACATTGATTTGCAAGAAGGTGATCACATGTTGTTGGATGCTTTGCTAAGAGTCAAGCATCAAGATCCTAGCTTAAGCTTGCGTAAGTCATGCCGAGAAGGTGTCTGCGGTAGTGATGCGTTAAATATTAATGGCAAAAATGGATTAGCTTGTATTACGCGGATAGTAGATTTAACAGAGCCAGTAGTGGTTAGACCGTTGCCAGGTATGCCTGTGATTCGAGACTTGGTTGTGGATATGACGCAGTTCTATGAGCATTACAATTCAGTGAAGCCATATTTGCAAAATAATGATCCATTGCCAGAGACTGAGCGGCTACAAAGCCCAGAGGATAGGGCAAAGCTTGATGGTTTATATGAATGCATTCTATGCGGTGCTTGTACAACGTCTTGCCCAAGCTTTTGGTGGAATCCGGATAAGTTTGTTGGCCCTGCAGGTTTGTTACAGGCTTATCGATTTATTGTGGACTCAAGAGATCAGGCAGAAGAAGAGCGTTTGGAAAATCTGGAAGATCCTTATCGCTTATACCGCTGCCACAACATTATGAATTGTGTCGAAGTTTGTCCTAAAAAGCTGAACCCAAACGATGCGATATCAAAAATTAAAGACTTAAAAATAGAGCGGGCAAAAGAAAAAAAATCAAAAAAACTCTTTTCAATTAAATCGCTTTGAGGTGTTGGCAATGATTAATGCTGAAGTGCTAGAAGATGCAGAACAACGAAGATTAGCTTGGCGTTGCCGACGTGGGATGTTGGAGCTTGATATTGTTTTGCAGCGGTTTATAAAGGAAAAGTTTGGCGTTCTTTCGATTAAGGAGCTTGAGGTCTTTGATGGTTTGTTAGATCTGCCAGACAATGATTTTTGGGCCTTAATTAATGACAATAAAACGCATCAAGACAAGCATTTAAACCACATTCTTTCCATGTTAAACGCATCTAGCAGACTTGTTTTAAAGGATTTTTAATGACTGAACAGCAAGATAAAAAATCACTAGGTAATTACTGGCCAGGTATCCAGCTCTATTATCCACCAATAAAATACGCGCCAAGTCTGGGTATTTATGAGGATATGGAGCAGGCATCAGCGCGCATGAAAAAACATGCCCATTTTACCAATGCGCATACCTTAATTTTTGACTTGGAAGATGGCTGTCGTCAAAAAGAGATGAGCCGAGATTTATTACGTCAAGAATTACCCTTACTGCGCAAAATGAATGCGAGAGTGACGATTGCGATACGCGTTAATTCATTCAGAACCGCTGAGTATGATGAGGATATGAAGCTGGTGCGTGACATGGGCGACTTTATAGATGTCGTTATGCTCGCAAAGGCAGGTGAGGCCTACGGTGCTGCAGAAGTGAGAGATTTGTCCAGCCTATTGTTGGAAGTCAATGAAAAAATCACGATACAACCGATTATTGAGCATCCAAAATCACTGAGAATTGCGCCAGAGCTCATGCAATATGAAACGGTAGAACATGTGGTGTTTGGGATTCACGACTTCTCAAAAGCCATGGGGATTCAAATTACACCTGAAAACTGGATTGCGGAGTTGCAATACTATATGCATTCCCTGCTGTTTGAATCACGTATCGCAGGTGTTGGTGTGATTGGCGGTGTGGAAACCTTGATTGGCACCAATGTAATGCCAGATAAGTTTGTTGAGCCACATGATGTACGCCGATGGCTCGATTTACACGGTGATGACCAAGCAAGAACTGTATACAAACATGCTTGTGAAGAAGCAGCGATGGGGCTGACT
>JBFIDU010000025.1:0-13112 GCA_041603755.1 Methylophilaceae bacterium | reverse complement strand
GGCATAATGTAATGGCTATCCATTTGATCTGTTTAGTTATATAGATAGTGACCTTATGATTGATTTTTTTAAAAAGTTACCTAACACGACGCAATATCCTGTTGGCATCGAGTGGCCAATACTCAGAAAAATTCCATTGATTTTTATTGTAGGTACTTTGTTAATTCTGTCTCCTGCCATTATTATTTATATTAACAATACAATCATTACAGCCGCGCAATATAAAACCATTTATGTGTGCTTAGGGGCGATGTTTACATACTGGTTTTTTGTCGGTGTGCTAGCCATTGGCTGCTTCTTAATTATGATTATGAAGGGGCCAGGTTATGTCGCTGATGCTTATGAGTTGCCTAAGGAAGACAAACGGCTAGAAGAACAGCAGTAGGTATATCTTACCCAGCCAAATATCATTCAATATTATGAATTTGTTATACGTTGTGCATGCGCACTCTTTTGGTGCGATGTGTGCTGCTTTATTTCCTAGACTTTAGCAATAACATTTGTAAGCTGTCATTTAAATCAATGGTTTAATAAGATATTTTTTAATTTGGCATGTGCTTTGCTTAACAATCATGGATTTATCGCAAGCAATGGCGGTAAAAGAATATAAGCCATTTCCTAAAGGTGGGAACTCAGATGGCAAATTAATAAGAGTTTAAAGACAAAGGCGTCTTGAATTGTTGTGTTAATGCACAGCATTTCAAGACGCCTTTTTTTGTTTCGAAAATTATCAATTATGGGGAGTTGTATGAAATTTAAAAAGCGTCAACAACAATGAATAATGTGTATCAATCATTTTAACTACTGATTTACAAACAACTATTTAGGTAAGGGGAAAAACTATGTCTTATTTAGCACCAGCAGAATTTGTGACCAAAATGGTCGACGCAGGGGAATCGAAAATTTATATGTCTTCGAGAGACACTGTTATTAGGGGTTATATGGCAGGTGCTATTTTGGCACTGGCTGCAGTATTTGCGGTGAGTATCGCCGTCGCAACAGGATCACATTTATTAGGCTCAATTTTATTTCCAGTTGGCTTCTGTATGCTGTATCTAATGGGGTTTGATCTGTTAACAGGTGTTTTTATGTTAACGCCATTAGCATGGCTCGATAAACGACCAGGTGTCACTTGGCCACAAATTTTACGCAATTGGGGTTTAGTGTTTGTCGGTAATTTCCTCGGTGCATTAACTGTTGCTGTCATGATGTCATTCATTTTTACTTACGGGTACAACACAGATGGTGGTGAGATTGCTACTAAAGTAGCGGGGATTGGTGAGGCAAGAACATTAGGCTATGCAAAATATGGACTAGCTGGCTGGTTTACTATTTTTGTACGTGGCATGTTGTGTAACTGGATGGTCTCTATGGGTGTTGTTGGTGCCATGATTTCTACTAATGTGAGCGGCAAGGTTATTGCGATGTGGATGCCTATCTTCCTGTTCTTTTTTATGGCTTTTGAGCACTCAGTGGTTAATATGTTCTTGTTTCCATTCAGCATGATTATGGGCGGTGACTTCTCGATTGCAGATTACTTTATCTGGAATGAAATTCCTACAGCACTTGGTAATTTGGTCGGTGGTTTGGCATTCACAGGCTTAACGCTCTATACCACCCATGTGAAAACAAAACCAAAACGCACACTTTAGGACACCGTTAATTCGAGGGCTTCAATAATCATAAAGCTTTGAAGCTCTCATTCTGTTGAGCAGATTTGAAAAAAATTAAGGAGAAATTGAATGAATAAACAGCAAATGACGGATGCAATCGTAACCGCCAAAGTTGCAAAAGGACTTACTTGGGAAAAAATAGCGGAAGATTTGAAATTATCACCAGTATGGCTTACCTCTGCTTGTTTAGGGATGAATAGTGCAACCAAAGAACAAGCAAATGCGATTGCCGAATACTTGGGCTTGAATGAAGAGATTGCAATGGCATTACAAGCATACCCAACTAAGGAGTGGGATAAAACAGTACCACAAGATCCACTTATTTATCGGTTATACGAAATTATCGGCGTTTATGGGCCAACGCTTAAAGAAGTAATCCAAGAAAAATTTGGTGATGGCATTATGAGTGCGATTGATTTTTCAATGGAAGTTGGGAAAGAGGAAAACCCCAAAGGTGATCGAGTGGTCGTCACAATGAATGGTAAGTTTTTACCATATAAATCTTGGTAAATAATCATGATAGTGATAGCGTCTGATTAATTGGTCAGGCGCTTTTTTCTATTTCACAGAATTGTTTAAACAGAGTCGATGACAAAAAAATTAACTATTGAAATTGTCCAGTTGTCGGATAAAGGGCACAAAGACATCAATCAAGATTTTTATGCTGCTAGCATTCCTGAAGAACCGTTGTTGAGTGCAAAAGGTGTTTCTATTGCGATTGCAGATGGTATCAGTAGCAGCTCTGTTAGTCAGGAAGCAAGTGAAGCGGCGGTAAAAGGATTTTTGGCAGACTATGCATGTACGCCAGAAATGTGGTCTGTCAAAACCGCGGCTACGCGTGTCCTTATTGCAATCAATTCATGGTTGTATACACAAACATATCAAAATCAAGTGAGTCGTTACGACAAAGATAAAGGCTATGTTTGTACATTTAGCGCGCTCATATTCAAATCGACAACTGCACATATCCTGCATATTGGAGATACAAGGATTTATCGCGTGCATAAAAATGCCCTGGAACAGCTGACCAAAGATCATCGCGTATGGCTATCTGAAGATAAGAGTTATTTGAGCAGAGGCTTAGGTATTGATGAGCATGTGGAAATTGATTATCAAGCTGTCAATTTGACGCGGGGTGATATATTTTTACTGGTAACCGATGGTATTTATGAATATGCAAGTGAGCGGTTTATTACTGATACGATACAAGCAAACCAGAACAACTTGCAATATGCTGCACAGCTTATTTTGGATCAGGCGTTAATAAACGGCAGCACAGATAATCTAACCATTCAATTGGCGCGAGTGAATGATTTACCAGAGCAGAATGTAGACGAGCTATACCAACAACTGACAGAACTACCATTTCCGCCTCAGCTAGAGCCAAGAATGGTATTTGATGGCTTTGAAATCATACGTGAGATTCATGCTTCAAGCCGAAGTCATGTTTATTTAGCGAAAGATATAGAAACGCAAACACAGGTGGTTTTAAAAACACCATCTGTTGATTTACGAGACAATCCAGCTTATTTAGAACGTTTTTTGCTCGAGGAGTGGATTGCCAAACGCATCAATAGTGCACACGTCATGAAGCCTTGCATTCAACATCGACAACGCCAATGTCTCTATGTTGCGATGGAATATATTGAGGGAAAAACCTTAGCGCAATGGATGCATGACAACCCACAAGCGGAGCTGCAAGCCGTCAGGGGTATTGTTGAACAAATTGCTAAAGGTTTAAGAGCCTTTCATCGATTAGAAATGATACATCAAGATTTGAGACCAGCAAATGTGATGATAGACGATACAGGTACTGTCAAAATTATTGATTTTGGTGCCACACGTGTTGCTGGATTAACGGAAATTGCTTCACCAATCACACAAGATCCTATTTTAGGAACAGCACAATATAGCGCACCTGAGTATTTTTTAGGAGAAGAGGGGACAACTCGTTCAGATTTATATTCATTAGGGGTGATTGCCTATGAAATGCTAACAGGTAAGCTACCCTATGGCACAAATGTAGCGAAAATAAAAACCAAGAAAGACCAAGCCCATCTTAGATATGATGCAATTCGCCATGTACGCAGAGACATCCCAGCTTGGGTGGACGATGCAATCATGAAAGCAGTTCATCCTGAACCTATAAAGCGGTATGAGGCTTTGTCAGAGCTAACATTCGATCTCAAGCAGCCGAATAAGACATTTCTGAAGAAAGTGCGACCCCCACTCATTGAGCGCGATCCAGTCGCATTTTGGAAAGGGATATCTATCATACTGCTTCTAATCGTGCTTGCCTTGCTTTCACGCCAGTAAGTCTAGATTTGTCCTAGCTTACTTTGTCGAGTGCTTGACTGACATCGGCAATAATATCTTCTATATTCTCGATACCAACAGAGATTCTCACTAAATCTGCACTGACACCTGCTTTTGCAAGTTCTTCTTCATTTAGCTGTCTATGGGTAGTAGAAGCAGGGTGGCAAGCCAATGATTTGGCGTCACCGATATTGACCAAACGCAAAATCATTTCTAGTGCGTCAATAAATTGTTCACCTGCCTTGGCGCCACCTTTAATGCCAAAACTCAAAATGCCTGAAGCTTTACCATGCGTGATTTTTTGACAATTAGCATAATATTGACTGTCTTTTAGTGCAGCATAGCTAACCCAATTCACTTTGGGGTGATGCTGCAAGTATTCCGCAAGCTTCTCAGCATTCTCGCAATGCCTTTCCATACGCAGTCCTAATGTTTCTAAACCTTGTAAAATCTGGAATGAATTCATTGGAGAGATAGCAGCACCAGTGTTTCTTAATGGCGCTACTCGACAGCGACCGATATAAGCGGCTGGGCCGAGTGCTTCCGTGTATACAACACCATGATAAGAAGGATCTGGTTCATTTAATACTGCAAAACGTTCTTTGTGCGCTGCCCAGTCGAATTTTCCTGAGTCAACAATCATGCCGCCAATCGATGTGCCATGACCGCCAATATACTTCGTTAATGAGTGCACAACGATATCTGCCCCCAGTTCGAATGGTCGACACAAATAAGGCGTCGCAACAGTATTATCGACAATCACTGGAATACCATGTTTGTGCGCAATTTCTGATAATTTTTGAATATCAACGACATTGCCAGCAGGGTTTCCTATGGATTCACAAAAAATAGCTTTTGTTTTGCTATCAATAGCTTTTTCAAAGCCAGCAAAATCGTCATGTGAAATCATGCGCACTTCAATGCCTTGACGTGGAAAAGCATGTGCAAATAAGTTATAAGTGCCACCATAAAGCTGGCTAGTGCTTAGGATATTATCACCAGTTGCGCAGATACATTGAATTGCATAAGTGATGGCCGCCATCCCCGATGCTAGCGCTAATCCTGCAATGCCACCTTCCATCGCTGCTACCCGTTGTTCCAACACGTCGGTGGTTGGATTCATAATACGGGTATAAATATTGCCAACAACTTTTAAATCAAATAAATCTGCACCATGCTGCGTGTTATCAAATGTGTATGAAGTGGTTTGATAGATAGGAACTGCGGCAGCTTTAGTTGTCGCTTCAGATTTATATCCGTGATGTAGTGCTATTGACTCCAGTTTCATTGGTCGCTCCTCGTTTGTTGTGCCCTTATCTTTGTTAAGCAAGCTTAATATGCATGCTTGCTAGATGCAAGCATGCAATCTAGATTGCCTAAATTAGACCATATTGATTGAGGATGTGCCTGGCTTGTGTTGGGTTAAACGCTTGATGTGCTTTGAGACCAAAAGCGTTAGCAGCATGCACATTATCAATATTGTCATCAAAGAAAATAACCTCTTCAGCTGGTAGCTGTAAACCGTCAATAGCAGCCTGGAAAGCTTGATGATTTGGTTTTAGGTGGCCAATTTCATGTGAAAGAAATAAATGGTCTAACTTTTGTGTTAAACCGGTCGCTTCTACATGTACCCAGTGAGCAGCACTCGTATTACTTAAAGCAGCTACTGAGATATGAGAGGGGATTTCTTCGAGCAATTCGAGCGTGTTTGGAAATGTACCGACTATCCAAGTGGCAAAGTTCTGCATAAAAGCGTCTGGTGACAAGTCTATCTTTAAGTCCTCAACGATTCGTATGGCAAATTCATCAGCAGATAATTTGCCTGTTTCGTGCGCAATGACTGAAGGTGAGCTCATCCAGTTTTTATAGATTTCATCATGAGACTGTTCGCTATTTAAAAGTTTAGCGAGGGAGGGTATTCCATCTAGTTCGATTAAAACACCGCCAACGTCAAAAAGTACTGCTGAAATTTTCATAAAATAAGTTTAATAATGTTGTAGGGTTGCGGGGGAGAACAAAACGCCAAACAACTCACACCAGATCACAACGCTGTTATACGCAGCGATATCAGTTCCAGCAGGAATAATATAATTTTGATTGCCGATATTGCCTTTTAAATCGCCCAAACTGATAAAACCATCGGTCACTTGAGAAGCTTCTGTAATATCACTTTTTTTTGCCAGATAAACCATTAGATCAGGGCCATTCGTTACCTTAAAGTCCTCTAGACGTAGCAGGTGTGAGCCATCTTCTAATTGATAGATTAATGCTTTACCACTCCCTTGGTGAATGGCGTCTGCATCTTGAAATAAGCCTTGCTTGATTAATACTGGCGACGTCATCACCATTTCTTCCTGCATCACTTTGTCTGGCATGGATGCCATTTTCTCAGTAATCAGTTGCATCTTCTGTAGACGCTTTTCTTCTGGCATTGCCATCAGGGCTTCTTTGGTTGGTAGCGCTTCGTCAACAGTTTGATTAATAAAAAGAGGTGAAGCCAGAAACCAGACAATTGCTACAAAAATCAAGATGCCAGAAATGGCAAGTATCTTTTTCATCATTTTGACCTCAATAAAAAAATGAGTCATAAGCAATATGCTATATGACTCATTTTATCCATTAGCCCAAGCTTGGGCAAACTGAAGTGTGCTTATGCTAAGTTGGCACCCACGATAGCTGCCATTTGCATCATATCGACTGTTTCGCCTTCTTTGATGTTTGTTAAATCAGTTAACTTACCAGATTTGCTGGTAGATTTTGTGTTTTTGAAAATTGGCAATAATTTAGCGTCTGTAACGATATATTTTCCTTCACCAGTTGGCGCGCCATTCACAGATTTTGTCTGTAATTTATTGGCTTTGATGTAGTCCCAGATTTTTTTTGTGATTTCAGTACGTGGAAGTGCATCTGCACCAGTCAACGCTGCTAACTCACTTTTCATTTTAACTGGAACTGCTAAACCTTTTGCTTCTGCCATTTTAAATCCTTTTTTGTCGTTAAATGAGAGGCTAATTTAAGCCTTGCTTTTTTATTAAGAGCGCTTATTATGCACTGCCTTGGCTTGCAACCCAAATACATTTTTATTTAATTTTTGTATTGGTTGAGCTTTTATTGCGAGACTTTGCAATAAAGCATTTGATTCATAAACATAATTTCACTATAATCACGGCCTTACATAAACCTTGTCACACCACAAAGTCGTTTTAATATCGACTGCCTACCATGAAAGGGCTGGGTTGGGTGGCTTTAACCATAAGGAGATTTCATGCGTCACTACGAAGTAGTATTCATTGTGCATCCTGATCAAAGCGAGCAGGTGCCTGCAATGATTGAGCGTTACCGCACACTTATCAGTACCAATAAAGGTACGATTCACCGTTTAGAAGATTGGGGCCGTCGTCAATTGGCATATCCAATCAACAAAATTCATAAAGCACACTACGTGTTAATGAACATTGAATGCGACCAAGCAACGTTAGAAGAATTAGAGCATGGCTTTAAATTTAACGATGCTGTACTACGCCATTTAACATTCAGCACAAAAACTGCAGTTACTGCGCCAAGCCCAATGATGAAAGAGGAAAAATCTAAATCAGTATTGAGCAATACCGCAGATAAATCTGATGACGTTGAGGATTCAGAAGAAGATACAGCTGAAGAGGTTGCTGAGTAAAAATTGAATAAGCTGGCGATTAGCGGGCAAGTCATACAAATCGATGACTTACGTTACACACCAGCCGGATTACCGTTGTTAAGGTTTGTAATTAAGCATGATTCTGAAGATATAGAAGCTGGTTACAAACGAAAAGTGGAATGTGAAATAAAAGCAGTTGCCATTGGTGATTTAGCTAATACGAACATAAAACTAGGTACAAAGTTAAATGCACTTGGCTTTATAGCTAAACAAAGCGCAAAAAGTACACAACTGGTATTACATATTAAAAAAATTGAATTGATATAAATATTAGATTTATATCTAAATGAAAAGATTAGGAGTTCAACATGGCAAGAGATATGTACAAACGCCGCCGTTACTGCCGTTTTAGTGCAGAGGGCATTGAAGAAGTAGATTACAAAGATGTCGATTTGCTGAAAGATTTTATTTCAGAAAACGCAAAAATTATTCCTGCTCGTATGACAGGTACAAAAGCAAAATACCAGCGCCAGTTAACAAAAGCCGTTAAGCGTGCACGTTTCTTGGCATTGTTACCATACACAGATAAGCACCCAGGCTAAGGAGAATAAAAATGGAAGTTATTTTATTGGAAAAAGTGCCTAATTTGGGTACTTTAGGCGATATCGTCAAAGTTAAAGATGGTTTTGGTCGTAATTTTTTAATCCCGCAGGGTAAAGCTAAACGTGCAACAGAAGCTAATAAAGCAGAAATCGAAGCGCGTCGTGCAGAATTAGAAAAACAACAAGCGGATATTCTAACCGCTGCAAAAGCACGTGGTGAAAAATTGGCTGGTACATCAGTCGAGATTGCACAAAAAGCAGGTGAAGATGGTCGCTTATTTGGTTCTGTAACAAATCATGATATTGCTGCAGCATTAACAGCTAAAGGTGTTGAAGTAGCAAAATCAGAAGTACGCTTACCATCTGGGCCATTAAAATCAATCGGTGAGTTCCCAATCAGTATTGCGCTACATCATGATGTGGTAGTGGATATCACTGTGAATGTTGTCGCAGAAGCATAAAAATTAGACGTTCAAAACGTGTTTGAGATAAAGGCGAACTTGGTTCGCCTTTTTTCATGTCCGCCATCTTATCTGTGCATTGCTTTGTGCGTATAATGACGTCCTATGGCAGAACAACAATTAGACTCGTTAAAACTTCCCCCACATTCAGTTGAAGCTGAACAGTCCGTCATCGGCGGCCTATTACTGGAAAATGAAGCACTAGATAAAGTTGCCGATATTTTGACTGCTGATGATTTTTATCAGCATGATCACAAAACCATCTATCAGCATATTGCTAAATTGATTGAGCGTAACAGGCCAGCTGATATTGTGACTGTCGCCGAGTCGCTAGAAAGTACTGCCGAGCTTACTAGTGTTGGTGGTATCGCTTATTTAGGCTCTTTAGCACAAAATACGCCTACTGCAGCGAATATACGACGATATGCTGAGATTGTCCGCGAACGAGCAGTAATGCGAAAGTTGGTGACGGTTGGCTCAGGTATCGCAGACAGTGCTTACAATCCGAATGGCAGGGATGCACAAGAGTTGTTAGATGAGGCAGAAGCCAGAATCTTTCAAATTGCTGAGGGTGGCAATAGAAGTGGTCAAGGTTTTCAGGATATTAAAGAGCTACTCCCGCAAGTTGCTGAAAAGATTGATGAATTGTTTTCCCGAGAAGATCAAAGTGAGGTGACTGGTATCCCAACAGGATTTGCAGACCTAGACCGAATGACTTCAGGCTTACATGGTGGTGATTTGATTATCGTTGCAGGGCGACCATCAATGGGTAAAACTGCATTTTCAATCAATATTGCAGAAAACGTTGCGTTAGATACGGGCTTACCTGTGGCCGTATTTTCAATGGAAATGGGTGCAACACAATTAGCGACGCGAATGATTGGCTCAATTGGGCGTTTGGATCAACATCGTATGCGGACAGGTCAATTGCAGGATGAGGATTGGGAAAAGCTCACCACTGCGCTAGGACGTTTAAACGAGGCGCCAATTTTTATTGATGAGGGTGCAGGGTTAAGCAGTTTTGATGTTAGGGCGCGAGCGAGACGTCTCCATCGGCAAACGGGGAAACTAGGGCTCATTGTCGTCGACTATTTACAGTTGATGGCAGCGCCCGCTGGGACTAGAACTGAAAATCGCGCGACAGAAATTTCAGAAATATCCCGTTCACTTAAAGCATTAGCAAAAGAGTTAGACGTACCAGTTGTTGCTTTGTCTCAACTTAATCGTGGATTAGAGCAACGGCCTGATAAACGTCCTGTCATGAGTGATTTACGAGAATCTGGTGCTATTGAGCAGGATGCTGACTTAATTTTATTTATCTACCGTGATGAAGTGTATAACCCAGATAGTCCTGATAAAGGAACGGCAGAAATTATTGTGGGTAAACAGCGTAATGGTCCAATTGGACGTGTTCGTTTGACATTTATCGGTGCAAATACAAGATTTGAAGATTTTGCAAATGCAGATTATATGCCAGACGAGTAAGACATGAGACCAATCCAAGCTATTGTTTCTGCTAAAGCCTTGCAACACAATCTGAATGTGGTCAGGCAACATGCACAAAATGCAAAAATCATGGCTGTAATAAAAGCAAATGCATATGGACATGGACTGGTGCCAGTAGCGCATGCGCTGATTTCAGCTGATGCTTTTGCCACGCTCAATTTAAGTGAAGCGATTGACTTGAGGGAAGCAGGGGTTGATCAAGAAATACTGCTTTTAGAAGGTGTATTTGACGAGGAAGAACTTCGTATTGCATCTAGTTTTGATATTAGCATCGTCATCCATAACAATCCACAAATAATGATGCTTGAGCACGCTAAGCTTGCAAAGCCAATTAATATTCACCTTAAAATGAATACAGGGATGAACCGTTTAGGGTTTACACCTTCGGAATTTTCGATAGCCTATCAACAGTTAGAAAACTGTCTAAATGTTGCCAACATGACGTTAATGACGCATTTCGCCACAGCAGATGAGTCGACTGGTATTCAACTTGCGCATAAAAGATTCATAGAAGCGACACAGGGTTTGACAAATCCAGTTTCACTAGCTAACTCAGCTACTATTCTTCGGTATCCTGAAGCACACGCAGATTGGGTGCGCCCAGGCATTATGCTCTATGGCGCTACACCTGTTGCCATGGTGCCTGCGGCCGATTTTGGTTTACAACCAGCAATGCAGTTTACTTCAGAAATTTTGGCAATTCAGTCTTTAAAAAAAGGTGATAGTGTTGGCTATGGGGCAACATTTATTGCAGAGAGAAATATGCGTATAGGAATAGTCGCTTGTGGTTATGCTGACGGTTATCCACGACACGCGCCAACAGGAACACCTATTGCGGTTGCAGGGAAAGTAACGAGAACAATTGGCCGCGTTTCAATGGATATGCTTTTTTGTGATTTGACAGATATACCAGAGGCTGACGTTGGATCTTCAGTTGAGTTATGGGGTAATACAGTGCCCGTCGATGCTGTTGCAGAAGCCTGCGGCACGGTTGGTTATGAGTTGTTGTGTGCAATAGCACCGCGAGTACCGCTGAAGGCTGTTGAATAGTGGCTAAAGTAAAAAGTATTTATATTTGTACTGAATGTGGCGCTAGTGAGCCAAAATGGCAAGGGCAATGCCCAAGCTGCATGGCTTGGAATACACTGGTAGAAGGTATTGCAGAACCCTCAACTAGTACCAATCGATATGGCAACAAGTTCGAAGGTTTAGCGCAAAGTAGCAGTTTGCAAAAACTGAGTGCTGTAGAAGCGGCGGATGTTCATCGTCAACCAACCCATATTGCCGAGTTTGACCGTGTTTTAGGCGGTGGTTTGGTTGAGGGGGGTGTCATTCTGATTGGTGGCGACCCTGGTATTGGAAAGTCAACGCTGTTGTTACAGGTGCTGTGCCATTTAGGGAAAACGAATCAAGCTATCTATGTAAGTGGTGAAGAGTCTCCACAGCAGATTGCTATGCGGGCAAAAAGACTAGGACTAGATGCAAATGAAGTCAATTTGTTGGCTGAAATCAATTTAGAAAAGATACTGACGACATTGCAGGAAAATAGGCCCCGAATAGCCGTAATCGATTCAATTCAAACAGTCTACTCAGAAGCACTACAATCAGCTCCAGGCTCTGTTGCGCAAGTACGTGAATGTTCTGCACAATTAACACGCTTAGCAAAGCAGCTCGGCATAACTGTCATCTTGGTTGGTCATGTCACCAAGGAGGGTGCTTTAGCTGGTCCGCGTGTGTTAGAACATATTGTTGATACCGTGTTGTATTTTGAAGGTGATCAAAACTCTACTTTCCGCCTGATAAGAGCGTTTAAAAATCGGTTTGGAGCGGTGAATGAGTTGGGTGTTTTTGCAATGACTGAAAAAGGTCTACGCGAAGTTTCTAACCCATCGGCATTATTTTTATCACATCATGAGACGCAAGTTGCGGGTAGTTGCATCACTGTGACAATGGAAGGTACACGGCCTTTGCTTATCGAAATACAAGCGTTAGTTGATGGCAGCCACGCGCCCAGCCCGAAGCGATTGTCTGTTGGTTTGGAGCAGAATCGTATTGCGATGTTGCTTGCGGTCTTAAGCCGGCATGCTGGTGTAGCGTGCTTTGATCAGGATGTATTTATCAATGCAGTAGGTGGCGTTAAGATCAGTGAGCCAGCCACCGACTTAGCTGTATTGGTATCTATTGTATCTTCATTTAAAAACAAAGCTTTAGATAGTAAACTTATAGTATTTGGTGAAGTTGGTTTGGCGGGTGAAGTGCGACCCGTTCAAGGTGGATTAGTACGTTTAAAAGAAGCAGCAAAACTAGGTTTTACAAAAGCGATTATACCCAAGGGAAATGCACCAAAATCTGTACTTAAAGATATGGAAGTTATTGCAGTAGATCGCATTGATCAAGCATTGAGCTATTTGAGAAGCAATTAAACAACAATCATACTTGCAGCATTCATCCCGCTTCTAACTGCACCCTCAATCGTGGCAGGGTAGTCTGCATATGTATAGTCACCAGCAAGATATATGTTTGGTTCTCTTGTGCTGTTGCCAGGTCTTGGTAAATTAACGTTACAGGCAAATGTAGCGCGTTTTTCGGCAATCACTTGATGCCATAATGGCTTTTTAAGATCTGGAAAGGTTTTGTATAGCTCATTCGCTACTTTAAGTGATAAGGCATCATGCGTTAGTTTTTGATGAATGCCTTCCGCACTGATGATAACGGCCATGAGACCGTGCTGACCATATAAAGCGCCACGGTCAAACACCCACTGACTAGTTGTATCCGTTAAACCAATCATTGGTTTAGGTAGTTTTGCATCACTTTGATACTGTAGATAAACCGTATAGATGGGCTGGTATTGGTATTGTTTTGTCGTTTCAATCGTGCCTGCTAATCGAGGTAATCCAGCAGCTACATCCTTAAGCCT
>JBFIDU010000024.1:0-13279 GCA_041603755.1 Methylophilaceae bacterium | reverse complement strand
TCATCCTTTTGTATGACTAACGTTGCAATCATAATAATTCCTCAAATTGGAGACATTAAAAATTGAAAATACAAAACACGTTAACAAAAGCGAGCCTTTTTTTGTTGAGCATTATCTTCACTAGCGTTACACAGGCAACAGTTTTACCAGAAGCCAAGCTAATCATTAAAATACCAATGGCAAAAGAGCCAACAACCAGACCGATGACAGTAGCTTATCACCCAGCGCTCATGCATTATTACGTAGCCGATGGTGGGCTAGCCCCAATGGGGACCGAATGGTCTGCACCTATCTCTAAATCACAAGTGCATGCATTTAATGAGAAGGGTGAGTATGTTAATTCTGCTGGACCAGGATTTGATAATCGATCCATCTACTACAACCCCAATACTGGCAACATAGAAACAATCACGTTCAACATTTCTAGTGACCTAGGGTTTGCCCCTAACACAGGCATGTATGCTCTAGAAACAACTGAGCAAGGAAAGATTAAGGATAGTTCAAAAGAAATAATGCAGTACCATGCTGCTTTTGGCGACGGTTTTACTATGCCATCCTATGATGCAGACAATGATCGCTATTTTGCCAAGCAAAAACGTAGCAATAAAGTACTGATTGTCTCCACAAAGGAACCAAAGGCAATCGGTGAAATAGACCTGGATATTGCTGCTGCAGGTGCTAAATTCAATGACATTAGCGATAACTTTGTCGCATACACAGGTTCAAAAGGAGAGGAACTTGTCCTATTAGATTTAGACCATCAAGCGTTTTTAATTTTTGATTTGACAGGAAAGTTTATTGCAAAAAGTACTATTCCAAAAGGAATCAAACTTCGCGCAAAAAATTATTACAATGGGCTAGGCTACACTAACAATATGTTTTTTCTATACAATGAAAATGAGGGTGAATTTGGTACCTATCATGGCTATCAAATTATTAAATAGGCCGATAGCTACAACAAAAAAACCGCGCAAATTGCGCGGTTTTTTTAATTAGCAAACTTTATTTACCTAGCATGCCCGCAAGTTTACCTGACACCATCGCAAATACAGCACCAATCACTGTCGAAATAATTACTAGTAATGCCGGATTTGACAGATCCATTGCTGTAGCATTCGCAGCGGTCCCAGCAGTGAGCGCCAAACCAGCTGTAGCGGCATAACCATATACATTTGCAGGCACCACAGAAAGCAGGCTGACTCCAGAAACGATGACTAATAAAAACACCGTTACCCCAATAATAACCGGTGCTCCCAAAACACCTAAAGCTCCCAACATACCAGAGCTCACCAAATACAATGCTATAGCCGCAATGATTGCCCCATAAGACATGCCTGCAATTGTTTTTTGTAATGCTGCAGTATCACCGCCCGTATGAAAGTAACATCCCCAAGCGATAAAACCAACCCAAACCAACGCCACCCCAGCTAGCGGATTGAGTGCTAAAAATGCCCAAATCCCACCAAGTACTGCAATACTCACTGCTAATGCTGTTAACTTTGACATACCTTTATCTCCCTAAAAAATTACTTCTTATAAAAAATAATGTTGCGAGAAAAGCAATCAATTTATTTCGGGTTGGCACATTGACGAATGCACCAAAACAAACCAAATTGACAGTGCATGGTATGCCCATTTGAGTGCATTTTGCAATGCCTTAGTTTAGACGATCGTATAAAATTGATGTTAAATTTGAAAAGAAACTACTTAATTTTCTGCGACTGTTGTCTTGTAATCCCAGTATTTACGCCACTTTCCAATAACTAGATTTGGATATTTTGCTTGACCTAAACTCCCATTATATCTGCCAAGCGCACGGAATAAATTACCGCGCTCTATATCTAAATAATGCCTTAAAATTGTGCATCCATATCGGAGATTCAGTCGCAAATCAAAAAGATTATGCTCATCACTGCCAATTGCCTTGGTCCAAAATGGCATCACTTGCATATATCCACGCGCACCTACGCTTGAGACAGCGTACTTTTTAAATGCACTTTCGACATTAATGAGGCTTAATACTAACTGCGGATCTAACCCAGCTCGCGTTGCTTCGTAATGAACAGAAATTAAAAAACCCTCACGGTAATCTTTGTTAGGCATTCTCGATTCTAAGCGTCGGGACATCTCCGCCAACCATGCTTGTCCTTGCTCTTGATCAGAAAACATGAGTTTAGGCGCTGCCAAATCACTGACAGATTTTTGCATCAATGCTTTAACACTATGTGATAACGCTTCCTCACGCTGACCACCAGCTATCGTGCTGGCAGCAAAAAGAAGTACCGTTAAAAAGAGTATGCTTTTAATTAAGGTATTTTTCATCCAATAAAACCAAGCAAAAATAATGCCTTATGCTAATCGTTCGCTAATAAAAGTGACTATCTCTTCAAGAGGCACGTGCAGCGCAGACTCATCTTGACGCCCTTTATATTCAGCATTACCCTCATTGATACCACGCTCACCAATCACGATACGGTGTGGAATGCCCATTAAATCAGCTTCTGCAAACATCACGCCTGGACGCTCAGCTCTATCGTCTAACAACACATCGACACCTTTGCTTAATAAATCATGGTAAATTTGGTTCGCTGTATTTTCAACCAACTCACTCTTGTTTAAGCCTATTGGACAGATTACAACAGCAAATGGCGCCATAGATAATGGGAAAATAATACCATTTTGGTCATGTCCCTGCTCAATTGCGGCACCTACAATACGAGAGACCCCAATCCCGTAACATCCCATCTCTAACGGACTAGACTTCCCATTTTCATCTAAATAGGTTGCTTGCATTGCCTGCGAGTATTTTGAACCTAATTGAAAAATATGGCCAACCTCTATCCCTCGGCATAATGAAAGCTCTCCTTTCCCGTCTGGACTCGCATCACCATCGATAACATTGCGGATATCAGCCACCAAGTCTGGCTCAGGTAAATCACGAGCAAAATTAACTCCTTTCAAATGGAGCTTCGGCTTATTCGCGCCACACACAAAGTCACTCATGATAGCAACGGTTTTATCTGCCACTATCTTAATGTGATCAGCCACATCAACTGGACCAATAAACCCTGGTGGACAGTGAAGATGACTGCGCACCTCCTCTTCTGTAGCAAACCTAAACGCTGTAAAACCATCCAACTTAGATAACTTCACTTCATTTAAATGATGATCGCCTCTTAACAATGCCAAACAGAATTGCTCATCCGCCATTAAGGCAATCGCTTTAACTGTACTTTGGATACTGATACCCAGCAAGTTAGCAACGTCTTCACAAGCAGTCTGTTTAGGGGTATCCACTTCTTGCATGCTTTCACTGGCTGCACTTCGCTCACCAATGGTTATTGCTTCAGCCAACTCAACATTCGCTGCATAATCTGAGCTTTCACAATAGGCTAACGCATCTTCACCACTGTCAGCCAAAACATGGAACTCTTGTGACCCATCTCCACCGATAGCGCCAGAATCTGCTTTTACTGCACGAAACTTTAAACCCAATCGAGTGAAGATATTACTATAAGCCTCATGCATTTTATTGTAGGTATTGACTAGGCAATCTTGACTTGTATGAAAAGAGTAAGCATCTTTCATTAAAAACTCACGCGCACGCATGACACCAAAACGCGGACGAACCTCGTCGCGAAATTTAGTCTGAATTTGGTAAAAATTGAGCGGTAATTGTTTATAACTACTGATTTCTTTACGTGCTATGTCAGTAATCACTTCTTCATGCGTAGGTCCAAAACAAAAATCACGGTCATGACGATCCTTAATTTTGAGCATTTGTGGTCCAAAGACTGCCCAACGACCCGTTTCATCCCACAGTTCTTTCGGCTGCACGGCTGGCATCAGCAATTCTAAAGCACCTGCTTTGTTCATTTCATCTCGAACAATTGCCTCTACCTTCCTAAGGACGCGCAGACCTAATGGCATCCAGCTATACAAACCGCTGCCTAGCTTTTTGATTAAGCCAGCTCGCACCATCAGTTGATGGCTGATCAGTTCTGCATCGCTTGGCGCTTCTTTTTGAGTTGAAATGAAAAATTGAGATGTCCGCATAATTGTGTCATGAGTTAAAAGTGTGTGGATTTTATCGCGAAAAGCACTTGAAGTCAGCTAAAGCTCATGCCAAAACTTATTGTCTCGATGCTTTTTTTGGCTGAATGATAGGACTATCGTCTGGAAAATAATTGTCTTTCCATATCTCAAAGGGAACGATAGTTGCAGGCAAACCATTATCATAGAACCAACTATCGACAGCAAACCGCTGTTTTGTTGTAATGTCATGAATCACCGCAGTCGTGTGCGGCCAGCCAGTAAAAAAGAAATTACGCGTGCGCATATCTTCAATCTCATGAAATCGCATATAGCCAGCCTGCTGGAGAAGGCGCATATAGGTGGTTGTATTAATAGCCTCATCGTTGCAATCTTGTTGTCCAGGAAAATCAGAATTCCCGAATGTGCCAGCTCTATCATTACTAGTTCCAGTTTTACTGCCTACAATTTGCTCGAGCAAGCCTATTGCTTTAGCTAAGTAGATACGCTCCATTTCTGCATTGCTTGGCAACGGCTGAAATAGTTTAACAACTACCTGCCAATCAGCCTGGTTCAATGACAATTGCGACATTTTTGCGCAACCGCCGCCCTGACAAAATGAGAATTGATGTAGATAGGGTGTTTGACGATAAATATGCTGAATATCTGCAAATTCGGCAAACACTGCCTGCGCAAAACAAAGGGAAAGTAAGCTAAAGAATAAGTGGCTTATCCGGCAGTTCATTTTTTTTACGCTGTATCACTTTTTTACGCTTATTATTTATCGCATCAATTGGAAAATGCTTTTCTAGTGCGGACGTTATTTCTTCTATACCTTGTAAAACACCAGCTTCAAACTCACCGCGTCTAAATAACATTTCCATATCATGACAAATGATATCCCAGCGGTCATATCCAACATGCTTATCAATGCCCCTATCGGCGACAATTTCAACATCTCGGTCTGCCAATAACAAGTAAATCAGCACGCCATTATTTAATTCTGTATCCCAGATTTTTAACAGGCTAAAGAGTTCTATTCCGCGTTCTCTTGGCGTCTTTTCAATTAAGATTTCAAATGGATGCAAGCCCCCTTCAACGACAAATCTGATTTCACCTGTATGTTTTGTTTCACTAGCCGTTATTGCAGATTCAATACGCTGCAAAGATGCTTTTGAAAAGTGTCTTGACACTTGCCATGGATTACTGAATGAATGCTTAAAAAAACGTATCAATTTTTTCAACGTTACCAGCTCCCAGATGCACCGCCGCCGCCAAATCCACCACCTAGACCGCCGCCAAATCCACCACCGCTAAAGCCACCACTATAACCGCCACCCCTCGTTGGATAGCCACTATAGCCATTCACTCCGCGCCCACCGCCCATCATTAGCGTAAAAATAAATGCAATCAATCCAAGCACGCCTGCACCCAACAGTGACAAGCCAATAAAAAAGACGATGGTACCAATTAAGCCTCCATTAAGAACGCTTCCCATAAATGTGCCAAAAACACCTCTGAGCATCATGCCCGATATCATTCCACCAAAAAGTAATAGTGGTAATAAGCCTTCCAAATGGGAACTGCTTAAATTGGCTTTTTTAGGTGAAGGCAGAGGCTCACCTTCAATCAAACCGATCAATTGATTCACTGCGGCATCAATCCCGCCAGCGAAATCTCCTCGCTTGAAATAAGGCGTCATTGTTTCTGTGATAATCCGTTTTGCATAGACATCTGGAATTGCCCCCTCCAGACCATAGCCAACTTCAATACGCATTTTACGATCATTTTTTGCAATTAAGACTAACAAACCATCATCAACGTCTTTTCGACCAACTTTCCATTCGTCGACCACTCTAATTGCATATTGCTCAATCGCTTCAGGCTGTGTTGTTGGCACGAGCAAGACTGCTATTTGGCTACCTTTGGTAGCTTCGAATGCCTTTAATTTGTCTTCTAAAGCAGCTTGCTCACTAGCTGTCAGCGTTTGTGTTAGATCCACCACTCTTGCGGAAAAGCTTGGCACCTCGACTAGTGCTGCCCACGTTAGTTGAGACGTAAAAAGTAACGCCGAAAAAAGCAGCACTAAATTTAATTTAACAAATAGCTTCAACAGTCTATATCACCATTAAAACTCGACTTTGGGCGGCGTTGAAATTGCCTTTTCATCTTCTACCGTAAATGAAGGCTTAACATCATAGCCAAAGATCATTGCTGTCAGGTTTTTAGGAAAGCTGCGTACAGCGATATTGTAGTCTTTAACAGTAGCAATATATCGGTTTCGCGCTACGGTTACTCGATTCTCAGTACCTTCCAATTGCGCTTGCAAGTCTCGGAAACCCTGATCTGCTTTTAGGTTAGGGTAATTCTCAGCGACCAACATCAATCGCGACAAAGCACTTGTCATTTGACCTTGTGCTTCCTGAAACTTCGCCATTGCCGCGGGGTCGTTCAACATCTCAGGCGTCATTTGAATACCGCCAATGCTCGCGCGTGCTTTTGTCACTTCAGTAAACACTTCCTCTTCATGTGCTGCATAGCCTTTTACAGTTTCAACCAAATTAGGTACTAAATCTGCACGCCGCTGATACTGGTTTAACACTTCTGCCCAGCTTGCTTTCGCTTCTTCGTCTAATGATTGAAATTCATTATAACCACAACCACTGAGTGTGAGCATTGACATAACCAATAGACACTTTAACAATATATTCTTCATCATATCCCCTTTAATAAAGTGATTAACGATAGACACCAACTGCCTTCATATCACAGCAAGTATATGGTGCTTAATGTGTAAATTACAAGTTAGCAATTGTTAATTTTGCCAAACACAAATCTTCCCAAACCATTGCTTTGTCAGGTAAATTGGTTAACAAATGCTCAATTGAGTAAGTGACAACCACTGGCGTCTCCATCAGCCTATGTGTCTTGCCTCGTAATTGCCCAATTGCTTGTGGATCATTCAGTATTTGCTGGGCTACAGATTCACCCATCACCATCATCACCTTAGTCTTAAACTCGCTTAATTGCGACTTTTCACTCAAGTGCGTATCTTGTCCAACCGAAATACCGATTGCTTTGAATATATTTTGTAGCAATTGCTCTGCTGCTTCATCTGCCACCTGATTTAATAGAAACAGCCACTCATTATCAGCACTCACAATCAACCTCAAGGGTTGCTGCAGTTTATCCTGAGCTTCATTTTGTGCTTTAATTTCTGTTTGCGTAGAATGCAACTCAGACGCCGTGGAAATAACTCTGGCTATTGGCTTTCGTAACTGCCAAACTGGCAATAACTCGAGCTCCCTAAGCAAGTCCTCTCTATTCATCATTTCAAAACTTTAATCGCATGATAATTGCATCTTCCCTACCCTGAGCTAATGGGTAATAACCTTTCCGAACACTTACCTCTGCAAACCCCACTTTTTGATACAAAGTGATAGCTGAAACATTGCTATCCCTAACTTCTAAAAACATATAGCGTACATCTAACGCTTTGGCTTGCGTCATTACATGGTTTAATAATGCACTGCCTAGGCCCTGTTTTTGGTAAGGTTGTGCAACACTTAAATTGAGTAATTGTGCTTCATCTAATACTATCATCATGACAGCATAACCGATAACTTCTTCTTCTCGCATCATCACCCATGCATGATGCCCAGCCTGTAATGAGTCAATAAAATTACCACGCGTCCAAGGATGAGAATAGATGGTTGGTTCAATATCCATTACAGCATCCAGGTCCGATTCCAACATAGGCCTATAATACTGTTCTGTCATGCCACTCATAATCGCTGACCCTGCTCGCGCTCTTTAGCAGTTAATGCGACCCGATTACGAATATAGATAGGCCTAGCCGCACTGGCATCTACTGCCTGCCCTGCTTCAAAAATTGGCCTGGCCAAATCAATAATCGCTTTTGCTTTTGGTGTCATCTCAGGAAATGTGCTAATGACCTTTTGCTGATAGCGCTGACCTAATGCATCTGCGTATACTTTCCATGCAGTCCCAACACCAACCCAATCCTGACCATGAACATCTGGTACATTAGTCGGCTTATAAACACCAGCTGAGTGCACTTCTTGCCAAACATCTTCATGCTTTTCGTAAACCGCATGATAAACTTCCTTCATGCGTGCATCAGAAGCAGCAATAACCCGTCGTGCACCGCTTGCTTGAGCTAATGCCATTAACACATTAACGCCAACTACTGGCAGGCTGGCTCCAAACGCCAACCCTTGTGCAACTCCGCACGCAACACGGACGCCAGTAAACGACCCTGGACCTGCGCCAAAAGCAATGCCGTCTAAATCTGTTAGCGTCAAATTAGCTGTTTCCAGCAACGATTGAATTTGCGGCAGGATAAGTTGAGAAGCAGATTGACCAACCAATTGGTCATATTGATAAAGTTTTTCCCCAGTCGCAACTGCTAAAGACAAATATTCTGTTGATGCATCTAAAGCCAATATTTTCATAGGCATTATTTTGACATTAAACTTAGTGGTGTGCTCGTCTATTCTCTACAAACAAAAAAGCGCAAAGGAATTTCCTTTGCGCTTTAGATATTAGTGGTTAAGCTAGCGTTACTTCTTATTTGCTTCCGCCAATGCTTTTGCTTCTTTTTTCGCTTTCAGTTGCGCTTCTTTTAGCTCTTTTGCAGCTTTGGCATTTTCAACAGCATTACCTCGCATATGAGAAGATGTCCCATCGGTGTGTGCTTCACAATCCACACCCATTAATGTTTTCTGGCAATCTGCAAAAGCCATATTCATAGAAAAAAGACCTACAGCTAAAACAACATACAAACTTTTATTATTCATTGATATTTCCTTGTAATTGATAATTTCTGCGCTTGATTATGAACCGCAATCAGCTATAGAACAGAATTATATATTAACAATTATCAATATAACCAAAGTTTTACAATTGGTTTCAACTGTTACACTTTATATACATTTTTATATTATTCAGCTACAAATACTTGGTTTGTCATAGAAAAAACAAAGCCGAACTGTCAACAAACAAACATCTTTGATGAGATGCAAACAGCCACAAAAAAAGCGCAAAGATACTTTGCGCTTTTTTAAAAGAAATCATTTTACTTTTTAGCTGCTATAGCACTGGCCTCTTGTTTTGCCTTAGCTTTTGCCAACTGCAACTCTTTTGCTGCTTTAGCATTTGCAACCGCATTACCACGCATATGCGTTGCAACACCACTGTTATTGGCCTCGCAATCATTGCCCATTAATGTTTTTTCACAACCTGCAAAAGCAATATTACCCATTGATAGCATTGCTAATAATATAACGCTTAAACTACTTTTAACCATAACTACTATTTCCTCTATAACTAAAATAAAAGCAACATAAAGCTGCATCCCAGCGAACCTTGTATGCAACTGTTATGCCAGTGTAGTCATTCAGGAATGTTTTTTAGGAAGTGTCTACTTTCTTAAAAAAGGATTCGACTTCTGCCAGCTCTTTGGTCCGTTTAAATGGAGGCAAGCTTTGCCAAATTCTTTTGCCATAAGATTTCGTAATTAACCGGGGATCGCAAATCATTAAAACGCCCCTGTCTCGCTCATCTCGAATCAACCTACCTGCGCCTTGTTTCAAGGTGATCACAGAATATGGTAGCTGATATTCCATAAAGGCATTTTTACCTTCAGCGTTTAATTTATCGATACGCGCTGAAAGCACTGGGTCATCGGGTGGTGCAAATGGAATTTTATCGATAATCACCACGCTTAGTGCCTCGCCTCGCACATCAACACCTTCCCAAAAACTTTGCGAGCCGACCAGAACAGCATTACCATGCGTACGGAAACGATCCAACAGTTCGGTTCGGGTGCTATCTCCTTGTAATAACAAAGGATACTCCATGCCATACCGCCCAAAAGCATCTTTAAGCAAAGCATGCACCTCTCGCATTGCCCTTAATGATGTACATAAAACAAATGCACGGCCCTGACTTGCCTGAATAACAGGTAGTGCTGCTTTAACGACTGCGTTTATATATTCAGCGCTATTGGGGTCTGGCATATTCGTTGGCGCATAAAGCAATGCCTGCTTGGCATAATCAAAAGGACTTTGCAAATACAACGATTCAGCACCCGACAAACCCATTTGTGACTGATAATGGCTAAAATCACTTTTAACCGCCAGCGTTGCCGATGTAAAAATCCAAGCACGTGGTTGCTGATTAAGCTGTTTACCAAAACTGTCAGCCACACTGAGTGGCGTGGCGTGCAATTGCACCGATTGCGTAAACACCTCAACCCAACGCACGAGATTACTATTCTCTGCTTTTAACCACCGCCTCAATTGAACAAGTAACTCATCCCCACGCTGCCAACATTTTTCCAGCACAGGGTCTCTACTCGCCTGACTTTCCAGCACGCCAGTTAATGTTTTTAATGTAGTCTGTATTGTTTGATAGGCTGTTTCAAAACCTGTTAATGCTAATGCTTTTTGTACTGGCATGCGTGCGCCTTCATATGAAAACAGCAGCCTGAAATCTTTTATTGCCTTCTCTAATGGTGGCACTGCTTCACTCAACGCAACGCAATCTTTAGCTGATGTTAAATAAGCAGCTGTTGCATCACGGCATAACTCCATCAATTGACTAGTTGAAATATCTTCACCAAAAAACAAACCTGCTATCGCTGGCAATTGATGCGCTTCATCGAAAATTACGGTATTGGCACTTGGCAGTAGTTCAGATACCCCTTCATCACGCAACATGACATCCGCGAAAAAGAGATGATGATTCACCACAACAACATCTGCAGCCAATGCCTTTTTACGAGCTTCCATGACAAAACAGTCTTTATAGTAATCGCAATCTTGCCCTAAGCAATTATCTCGGGTTGATGTCACATTCATCCAAATCGTGGCATTTTCTGGCACATCAGTTAACTCACTTTTGTCTCCGGTTTTGCTGTGTTCAGCAAAACGTTTAATCAGATGAACATATTGAGCATCTTCCCGTGAAGCAAATCGTCCAGTCTGTTCTGCGCGTCCTAAGTAATAATGGCATACATAATTGGCTCTTCCTTTCAGCATGCTGACTGACACTGGTACCTTTAATGCATCACGCACATTGGGCAAGTCACGATTAAATAACTGGTCTTGTAAGGTCTTAGTCCCTGTGGAAATAATCACCTTACCCCCAGATAGCAATGCAGGTACTAAATAAGCAAAAGTCTTACCTGTACCTGTTCCTGCTTCTGCAACCAGCTGTTTATTAGCTGAAATCGCATCAGCAATCGCTTGCGCCATGTGTACCTGCTCAGTGCGCTCTTTGTAACCTTCGATTGCTTTTGCCAACGACCCATCTGGGGTGAAAATTTCAGCGAGTGATGTATTTTGTTTGCGATGCTCTGACATAAGTTAAATTATCCCACGAATATTGGACTATGCATGAAAAGCAACAAGGTAAAACAAATTTTTAGTATCTAACATCAAAGACTTGTGCTATACATTATTGCCTGATAGCCTATGATGTGCTGTGCACTATTCAGCAATATGTTTCATCAACAACTTGAGGGAGGTAGTGATGGATTTAGGTCTTATTATTCAATTAGTCAGTGGCGCTGTTGGCGGTAATATTGCCGGCAGCTTAATGAAAAACTTAAGTTTAGGAACAGCTTTAAACTCAATAGTCGGCATTCTTGGTGGCGGCCTAGGTGGACAACTTCTCGGTATGCTTGGCATGGGAGCGGCAGGTGCAGCTGGAGGCATGGATATTGCCAGTATTTTAGCGCAAGTAGCTGGCGGCGGCATCGGTGGTGGCGTACTCCTTGCCATTATCGGTTTTATTAAAAATGCAATGGCCAAATCATAACCTTGCAATACATGCCTTACCCTTATGCTTTAAGGGTAAGGTCAGCAGAAACACCATGAAATCAATAAACTTTTTTCTTTGCCTCATGTTCAGTCTTACATTCACTTGTGCGGCAAACGCCAATGTGAGCACCAAAAATGCTGAAGGCATTACCATTACCTTTTTAGATCTTATCGCCAGCACTATCGCCCAGGAAGTATTAGTGAACGCAATGAGCTTAGAAGGCACCAAATATAAATATGGTGGCGCATCACCTAATACTGGCTTTGATTGCAGTGGTTTTGTTAACTATGTTTACAATAAGGCAGCAAACCTTCAATTACCAAGAACAGCAAAAGGAATAAGTCGCTATGGAGAAAGCGTTAGCAAAGACGATCTAGCGCCTGGTGATCTCGTCTTTTTCAATACGGCACGGCGCGCATTCTCACATGTCGGGATTTATATTGGCGATGGTAACTTTATTCACGCGCCCAGTAGAGGTGGCGCGGTTAGAATCGAAAGCATGCAAACCAGTTATTGGGAGGCCCGCTTCGATGGTGCTAAACGACTTGATAATATTGCAGCGAACTAGGATTTATAGCTGTAAGCTAGGCTTTGCGATCGCTATGCCCTAGATATCTTTCAGGATCTATTTGATCTCGAATCAGTTGCTTCAACTCTTTGGACTCAGGAAAACGTTCTGCCTGTTGTCTAGAAAACAATAAACTATCATTTAGATGAACCTCAAAAATACCACCAGTGCCTGGCACTAAACTGACACTCTTTAAATCCTCTTCAAACGTTATGAGCAACTCCTGAGCAAGCCAGGCAGCACGTAACAACCATCGACACTGTGTACAGTAAGTGATCGTTACACAATGTGAATTTTTCACGAATTACCCCAATTATTCATTTTTTACACCATGAAGTGATATATTGCATTGAAAAATCATAAATTGAACCTATTATATCCTCAAGTGTTCATATACACTTATGAATGGTTTCTTCTTATTGTATAAAGGTAATACATGCGCGCAACATTTAAAAAATTAGGCTTAATCAGCTCTGGCATTTTAATTGGGGTACTGATCAGCCTCAACCTATCCGCACTAGCAGCGAAGCTTGGTGTTTCTGAGCTACCTGTTGATGATTTACGCGTCTTTGCAGAAGTGTTTGGTAAAGTAAAAAGCGATTATGTAGAGCCTGTAGAAGACAAAAAGCTCATCAATGAAGCATTGTCAGGCATGCTTCAGGGATTGGATCCACATTCCGCGTACATGGATAAGGATGCATACAAAGATTTACAAGCTGGCACACAGGGTGAGTTTGGTGGGCTTGGTATTGAAGTCACCATGGAAGATGGCTTAGTAAAAGTGGTTTCACCTATCGAAGATAGCCCAGCATACAAAGTTGGCCTAAAACC
>JBFIDU010000023.1:0-13432 GCA_041603755.1 Methylophilaceae bacterium | reverse complement strand
GAAGAGCCAGGCATGAGTCCACGAGAGCTATGGAGCAATGAGGCACAAGAGCGATACGTACTAGCCGTTAAACAAGAAAACTTACCGTTATTTGAATCGCTGTGTGCACGTGAAAGATGCCCATTTGCAGTGGTTGGTGTGGCAACCGAAGCACGTCATTTAACCGTTGAAGATAGTCATTTCAACAATAAACCAGTCGAAATGGATTTGTCTGTATTGCTAGGCAAACCACCAAAAATGACGCGTGATGTCAAAACCATACATAAAGAATTGCCTCATTTTGATACGAGCAGCATCATCTTAACAGAAGCTATCGAACGAGTGCTACGGTTACCTGGTGTGGCGGACAAAACGTTTTTAATTACGATTGGTGACCGTTCGATTACAGGCCTGATTGCACGCGATCAAATGGTTGGACCATGGCAGATTCCAGTCGCTGACGTTGCCGTTACTACGGCAGGATTTGAGACATACCAAGGTGAAGCATTCGCAATCGGCGAACGTGCGCCAATCGCATTGATTGATGCACCAGCTTCTGGGCGCATGGCCATCGGTGAAGCCATTACGAATATTGCTGCTAGTGCTATCAGTGAGCTCAGTAATTTAAAATTGTCTGCTAATTGGATGGCACCAGCAGGACACGAGGGCGAAGATGCAGCGCTGTTCAATACCGTTAAAGCCATTGGCATGGAATTATGCCCTGCTCTTGGGATTAGCATCCCCGTTGGTAAAGATTCCATGAGTATGAAAACCGTTTGGGAAGAAAATGGACAAAAGAAGACTGTCACCTCACCTATTTCTCTGGTAGTGACTGCTTTTGCCAATACCACCGATGCACGCAAAACATTAACCCCACAACTCAGAACAGATTTAGGTGAAACCGAATTAATTCTGATTGATTTAGGTAATGGTAAAAATCGCATGGGTGGCTCCTCACTTGCCCAAGTATATGGACAAGTGGGAAATCATGTACCAGATGTCGATCATCCTGAGCAGTTAAAAGCCTTTTTTGCGCAAATTCAAGCATTGAATTCTCAGGGCAAGATTTTGGCCTACCATGATCGAAGCGATGGCGGATTAATGGCAACGCTATGTGAAATGGCATTTGCTGGTCATTGTGGCCTGAATGCAGACTTTTCATCACTAACAGGCGATATCGCTAGCATTTTGTTTAATGAAGAGCTTGGTGCGGTCATACAAGTCAAACGTGAAGAAGTAACAACAATATTGGCAACACTAAATGATGCACTCGATCATTGTGCACATCGTATTGCTGAAGTTACCAACGCAAATCAAATTGCGTTTAAAAAAGATGCACTCATCTTACAGCAAACACGTATCGAGCTGCATCGCATGTGGTCCGAAACGACGTACCATATGCAAAAACTACGGGACAACCCAGTTTGCGCGCAACAAGAATATGACCGCATATTAAATGATACCGACAAAGGAATACAGCCGCGCTTAACCTTTGATATGAATGAAAATCCTGCGGCACCATATATTTATAAGGGCTTACGACCGAATATGGCTATCTTGCGTGAGCAAGGAGTGAATGGTCAAACAGAAATGGCTGCCGCTTTTGATCGAGCTGGTTTTAATAGTATTGATGTACACATGAGCGATATTATCAATGGCAGCGTCTCATTAAATGACTTTGCAGGTCTCGTTGCATGTGGCGGCTTTTCATATGGTGATGTGCTTGGTGCAGGAGAAGGATGGGCAAAATCCATTTTATTTAACAACCGTGCACGCGATGAGTTTAGTGCATTTTTTGCCCGCTCTGATGTGTTTGCATTAGGTGTATGTAATGGCTGCCAGATGATGAGCAATTTGCACAGCATGATACCAGGCGCTGAACATTGGCCGCATTTCGTCCGCAACAAATCAGAACAGTTTGAAGCGCGTTTTACAATGGTTGAAATTTTAGACTCACCCTCTATCTTTTTCCAAGGCATGATTGGTAGTCAAATGCCGATTGCGGTCGCACATGGAGAAGGATTTACGGAATTTACTGATGCAAATGCTGTCGAATTAGTGTTAGATAGGCATTTGGCTACTGTACGTTATATTGACAACGCGTCAACGCCAACAGAGACATACCCGTTTAACCCTAATGGATCACCACAAGGATTAACAGGTTTTACCACCAAGGATGGACGTTTTAGTATTATGATGCCGCATCCAGAACGGGTTTTTAGAACCGTTCAACATTCATGGCATCCTGATGAATGGCAAGAAGACGGACCATGGATGAGAATGTTCCGTAATGCAAGAGCGTTTGTTGGATAATATTTTTATAATAATTTTAGTTTGGAGAATAAAACATGCAATGGATTAAAACCGCCTTATTGGCTTTGGTATTATGCGCATCATTTAATGCAGCAGCACTAACAGATGATGAAGAAGCCGTATGGCGAGATGCAGTTACTGAAGGCAATGTTAAAACGGTACAACAGTTTGTGAGTGCCGATGCTAACATCGTTAACGAAAAAATATTTGGCTGGAGTCCATTACAAATGGCTGTTAATGCGCACCAAGTCGAAGTAGTCAAGTATCTTATTTCAAAAGGTGCTGAACTAGACTATATTCACCCAACGGCACAACATACTGCATTTCATCTCGCTGCACTAAGTGGTGACACTCGTCTTACATCTTTATTGGCGAAAAGCGGTGCTGATATAAACATAAAATTACGCAACAATCTTTCTTTAATTCAGTACTATCGTGATGAAAATAATGCAAAAATGATAGAGCATTTAACAAGCCTTGGCGTAAAAGACGACGGCTGTAAAGGTGAGTACTGCTAGTTTCTTAAGCACTGGCAATGAAAGCTGGTTTCTGGTTAGAATGGTGTTTTAATCACTTATAGGATTAGAACACCATGCCCTTTCTAGCGGCCTCACCTGTAATACCATCCTTTATCTTTAGGTGTTTTGGTGTCCTAGCTTTGCTTTTCTTATCGGGAGCAGTCCATTCTACAGAAAGCAATCAATCAAACTTCATTCATATTCGCACCCTAGCAGCTTCTTGTGCTGCCTGTCATGGCACGAATGGTAACAGCCATAGCACAACACCAGTGCTAGCTGGCCTAGATGCCACCTATTTTTCCAATCAAATGTTGGCTTTCAAAAATGGTGGCCGAGCCAGTACTGTGATGCACCATCATGCTAAAGGTTTAACGGATGATGAAATAATGCAGCTTTCACATTTCTTTTCTGAGCAAAAACGTATTTCAACTCCACCACCTGTTCCACAAGAATTGAAAGCAAAACATGAGTAACCCAACCAAAGAATCTATTGGTCGCCGCTCATTTATCAAAACTGCTGGAGTTGGTGTAGCGAGTCTATTAATTGCCAATCAGACTTGGGCTAGAGCTAAAAAGCCACCACTTGGTCATGTTGTTGTTATTGGCGGTGGTTATGCTGGAACAACGGCTGCAAAATATATTCGCCTCTGGAGCGCAAACAACATTGCCGTAACAGTTATTGAGAAACAAAGCCAATTTGTTTCTTGTCCGCTAAGTAATTTGGTATTAGGTGGTAGCAAAACCATCAACGACTTAACATTTGCTTACGATGTAGTACAAAAAAACCATGGTATTCATTGGGTACAAGATGAAGTGACTGCAATTCATACTGACAAAAAAAAGGTCATCATGAAAAGGGGCGAACTTAGTTATGACCGTCTTATTGTCGCGCCAGGGGTGGATTTCAATTATGAGGATTTACCCCAGCTCGCCTCATTAGAAGCGCAAAAAGCAATTCCGCATGCATGGAAAGCTGGATGGCAAACCGTTAATCTGCATGAGCAACTATCGGCTATGCGAGATGGTGGCGTATTTGTAATGACAGTACCTAAAATGCCGTATCGATGCCCCCCAGGGCCTTACGAACGCGCATGTCAGGTTGCAAACTATTTCAAAAAACATAAACCAAACAGCAAGGTGATTATCCTTGATGCAAATCCAGATGTTGTCTCAAAAAAAGGCTTGTTCATCAAAGCTTGGGCCGATGAATACGCAGGTATGATTGATTATCGACCAAACAACCTTATTGTCGATGTTGATATCAATTCAAAAACTGTTACAACCGATTTTGAAACACTCAAAGCTGATGTGCTGAACGTTATTCCACCGCAACGTGCTGGTAAACCTGCGCAAATAGCAAATTTAACTGAGCCAGACTACCCTTGGTGTGAAGTGAGTTTTCTCAGTTATGAATCAAAAAGTGTACCGATGGTCCATGTGATTGGAGACAGTGTTGCTGCCGGGCTGCCAAAATCTGCCCACATGGCAACATCGCAAGCGAGGGTTTGTGCCAGTGCAATAGTGGAACTCATGCATGGGAGAACAGCAGACCACTCGCCTGTCTTTGCGAATACATGTTATAGCTATGTCGATGACAAACAAGCAATGCATGTCGCCAATGTATACCGCTATGATGCAGGCAAGAAAATCATGGTGTCTACTGATGGTGGCGGTGTCTCAGCAAAGCCTTCATTACAAGAAGGACAATACGCTAATGCATGGGCGGTTAATATTTGGTCTGACGTACTAACGTAATAAGATTGTTATTAAAGGTTAATGATGCTCGAAGTCATGTTATACAAGATAAAAAACTATTTAAGCTTAGCTATCTGTAGCGTAATGCCATCAATGAGTTGTGCAGCAGATATACCTGAGACACTGAACCTGCAACTACCGCCTGGGTTTGAGATAAGTGTTTATGCAAAATTAGACGCTCTTCCCCGCATGATGGCTTTTGGGCCAGATGGAAATTTATATGTTTCTTCAGCGAAATCAAATAGTGTCATCATGTTAGAGGATAATAATCAAGATGGCATGGCCGATTCTCAAACAATTATTTCACGTGAACTCAACGCACCTAATGGCATAACATTTTTAGATAATAAACTACTGGTTGCCAATCAAAATGCTATTGTTGCATTAGAAAAAAAAGCTGATACATGGTCGAAACCTCAACCGATAATCAGTAATTTAGCTACTGGTGGTCATACGTTAAAAACAATCAAAATCGGACCAGATAATCACATTTACTTGAATGTAGGCTCTAGTTGTAATGTCTGTAACGAAGATGACCCGACGCGAGCAACTATTTTACGCTATACCACTGAGGGTAAACCAGCAGGAGCATTGGCTGTCGTTGGCAGACATACCGCTCTACCCCCAATTTGGGCAGAAGGGCTTCGCAATAGCCAAGGCTTTGCATGGCACCCTGAAACGAACGAGATGTTTGCAACTAATAATGGTGCAGATATGCGTTCTGATAAAAAAAATGGCGCCATCAATGATGAGCTACCACCTGAACACATTAATCTGATTAGACGTGGTCAACATTATGGGTGGCCACATTGCTGGGGTAGTCCCGATGGCCAAGCAACAATGACAACAGACCCAAACTTCCCTGGTCCTGCAGATTTCTGCCAGAAGGCAAAAGCTCCAGCCATAACGCTCACATCTCATTCAACGCCGATTGGTATTACTTTTTTAAATAAAAGCCACTTTCCTGTTGAATTTAAAAACGATGCAGTTGTCGCATTACATGGGTCTTGGAATAGAGAGCAACTTAGTGGCTACAAGCTTGTTCGGCTGATATTTAATAATGGTCAACCAGTAAAGGCTATCGATTTTGCTACTGGTTGGTTAAGAGACAATAAAGCCTGGGGTCGCCCTGTAGATGTTGCAGTGGGTCCTGATGGTGCACTGTATGTGACAGATGATAGAACGGCCTACATCTACCGCATATTTTATAAAGAACAATAGAATTGAAAGAAAATATAATGACTAAATTGATGTGTAAACTAATTTTACTCGTTTTTGGTATGGCATCGACTGCACATGCAGACTCAGATAAGCTTCCAGGTAATGTCGCCGTACATATTGCAAAAACACACTATCTACACCCAGTACTGTTATTACATCCATACTTAAATGTCTGGCATATGAAAGGTCCATTGGCGGAAAAAGCCGCCATGGCATCAATGCAACCGCGATTTTCTCAAGTAAGAGAATGCGAAGATGATAGCCGCGCTGATGTTGTCGTTCTGCTAGAACCACATATGTTCTACAATGCGCAGCTGCAAGTCTACCATGCAGAATATATTGCTCGAATCTATACAGATGATGGTGAACCCATTACCCGAATAAAGAAACAAGCGCAACAAATTGGACCTATAACCATCTCACCAGATTTTTATATGGAAAAGGCTTATACAAAGGCTATTAATAAAGTCATTACTGAATTAGTCAGCGACCAAGCCTTTTTAGATACTTTAAATAAAAACAAACCAATAGATGCAGGTAAACTTTGTAAAAAGTTAGACCTTTTACCACTAGACAAACTCTATTACTAAGAACACTCAGACTGTCGAGACATGAAAAAAATCATCATCTTATTTGTACTATTCAATTTAGGATTGGTACAAGCAAAGTCGTTATACTCAGAAACTGTGACTAATCTTTTAACGCCTGAATCTGTTATACAAGCAAAGAGTGGCGACTTATTTGTATCCGAAATTAACGAGTTTGATATAGATGGTGATGGCCGTATCAGTAGAATTGATGCAAACGGTAAAGTCACCGTATTTGCAAAAGGTATGGACGACCCTAAAGGGTTAGCAATGATTGGTAATAAACTCTATGTTGCTGATAAAACGCGTATTTTGGAAGTAACGAGTAATGGTAACTGGCAAGTATATGCTGCGGAGTCTACTTTCCCATTTACACCTCAGTTTTTAAATGATTTGGTTGCCGATCAAAATGGTAACTTATACGTTAGTGATAGTGGTAACCTAAAATCTGGTGGGGCGATATACAAAATTGCACCTGACGGTGTTGTCAGTGTTATCGTAGATGGTAGCAACCCTAATGTTAAAGCACCCAATGGTTTGCTAATTGACGACCGTAAGCATTTGCTGACAGTTGATTTTGCTACAGGAATTCTATATCGCATTAATATTGCAACAAGCAAGATGACAAAGTTAGCAGATGGTTTTGGTGGCGGTGATGGCATTATAAGAACACCAAAGGGAACAATTTATATCAGTGACTGGAAAAACGGGAATATATACTTAGCTGCTGACGGCAAAGCTCAGATTGTGAAAGGTGGGTTCAGTAGTCCCGCTGATATAGCCATATCGCAAGACCAAGAACATATTCTGATTCCTGTTATGAAGGCTGGAACACTTGAGTTTATGTCAGTAAAATAGCGGATTTTCGGACATTAAACTTGTCAAAGAACACCTGTTATCTTGAGCCAATCGATTTACGTGTAAGCGCTCTCAATTGGTTGGCCACAAGCAATCCGCAGCAAAAAGTTGATGGCGTCACTCGGCTGCAACAAGCATTTTTAGCCAGTCAAATTGCGCTAGATGCTTCCGCAATACTCACAGAAAGCTCTATAGGCAATAAACCCATTCCAGGCCGTCCAGAGAAGCCCAACCTAGTATCCCCAAAAAATGTCAAGAAACGTGCGATGCACACAGTTGAGGGCCGCGCTGCACTTATACACGCCCTCACACATATCGAATTTAATGCGATTAATCTGGCGCTCGATGCTATTTGGCGTTTCACTAATATGCCCACTCAATATTATATTGACTGGTTGAAAGTCGCTGCGGAAGAGGCCTACCATTTCACTTTATTAAATGAACACCTAAAAACAATAGGATATGAATATGGTGATTTCTCTGGACATGACTCTCTATGGGAAATGGTTGCAAAAACCAAGGAAGACGTACTCGCCCGCATGGCATTAGTGCCTAGAACAATGGAAGCACGTGGCTTGGATGCTACGCCAGCACTACGCAATAAAATTGCGCAAGCAGGCGATCAGGCAGCAGCAGCAATTCTTGATATTATTTTACATGATGAAGTTGGTCATGTTGCTATTGGCAATACCTGGTTTAATTGGCTATGCGAGCAACGAAAGTTAGACCCCATTATCACGTTTGATGCGCTGCGCATGCAATATCAAGCACCGCAATTAAGACCACCGTTTAATATAGAGGCCAGAAGAAAAGCTGGCTTTAGCGAAGAAGAGCTAAACCTTTTAGCTACTAAATGAACTAAGCAGTCAGCAAGTAAGCTGCGCCATCTAAGCCTACATAATTCAATGCATATGTTGCTTGTTTCTGCACGATAGGCTTAGCATGGTATGCGATACCAATGCCCGCAGCAGACATCATTTTTAAATCATTTGCGCCATCGCCTATGGCAATTGTCTGTTCAGGTTTTAATCCCAGTTGATCGCGCAACTGCATCAACTCATTGGCTTTGCGCTCTGCATCAACAATATCACCCAATACCTTGCCTGTTATTTGACCATCAACGATTTCTAGCGTATTTGACACAGCGTAATCTAAATCTAGTGTCTCCTTCACGTATTGCGCAAAAAAAGTAAAACCACCTGAAACAACCATAGTTTTTATATGATGTTGCTTACAAAGCGCAATCCATTCTTTTACACCTGGGTTAAAAGTAAGCCGCTCATCAATCACCTTTTGCAGAGCACTTTCATCTAAGCCCTTCAGTAAAGCAACGCGTCTTTTTAAACTTGCAGCAAAGTCTAACTCTCCACGCATTGCTGCCTCGGTAATCTCTGCTATTTGCGGCTTAATACCCATCATATCGGCAATCTCATCAATGCACTCAATGGCTATCAACGTAGAGTCCATATCCATGACGCATAAGCCATATCGGTTTAGTCGCTGTGCATCAGGAACCAGAGCAAAATCAATCTTTTGCTCAGCACAAAACCTTTGTACCGCATCATCGTCTAAAGACTGAATGGGAAGGTAGTAAGCAAACTCTCCAATTTGCATAAATTGTTTATCTTGACCGATTAATCGATGGATATGAGTAAGATGCGCCACGGTAATTGCGCGACCTTGAACAACTAAACGCATGAAATGAACTAACTAAAATGAAAAGTAAATTATAGCAGTTCACAACATCGCCCGCTTTATTGTAATTAAAGCTATTTTTCAAGCTCTGCTTGCTTGGTTAATTTCTGTATTGAGTGCTATTATTTTTTGACTTCTAACACGAAAGTATACGAATGAAAGATACAAACGCGAATATGTCATGGCTTAATCTGCCAAATCTACCAACACCTATCAAAGCATTGTTTGCTGGCTATTTACTGGTCATCGGTGTTGGCTTGTGTATGGCTGGGCTACAAATTATGCTTACACATGGTATGGCAGATGGGAAATTAGGTCTATCCATCAATGACATTGTTTATAGTTACTATGGAGATCGATCAGGCAGCACTTTAGCCACTAAACTCAATGGCTCTATGCAGGACAAAGCGCCTGTTGAAGTGCGTCAGGATATCATCAAATGGGCGGAAGCAGGTGCACCAGAAGCACAATGGGACACCCATTACAAAGCGGTATTTGCCAAACACTGTACGGTTTGTCATAGCCAGATTCCAGGTATTCCAGACTTCACAAAATATGAGGAAGTACAAGGTGTTGCCGCTACTGATCAGGGTGCAACGATCAGTGGTTTAACCCGTGTTTCACACATTCACTTATTTGGCATTAGCTTTATATTCTTCTTTATGGGCTTTATTTTTAGTTTTGCTGTCAATATCCCCAAACGCAGAAAAATGATTATCATCGCGATTCCATTTGCATTTTTAATTATTGATATCTTATCTTGGTGGTTAACCAAACTTAGCCCTCACTTTGCATGGTTTACTATCATAGGCGGTATTGGCTACAGCCTTGCTTCAGCCTATATGTGGTTTACTAGCATGTTCCAAATGTTTCTGTATTCAGACAAAGACAAACATTATGGCAATGCCTGGGAGCAAGATTTGTAAATCTTGAAGTGCTGATGAAAAAGCCGCAATCTATTTGCGGCTTTTTTGTTTTACTAGCCTCAGGCGTTATTTTGCGAGAAAATACGATATTAAAATAATCAATTCTCAAACCTACCTAAATAATGAACTTACACGAATACCAATCAAAACAACTGCTACAACAATATGGCATTGCTATTCCCACTGGCGAAGTCGTGCAATCAGAAGAAGCTGCTGCTGCTGCAACTAAACAAATCGAAGGCAACGCATGGGTGATTAAAGCCCAAATTCATGCTGGAGGGCGTGGCAAAGCTGGTGGCGTAAAAATCGTAGAATCCGCAACAGAAGCACAAGCAACAGCTGGTAGCATGTTAGGTAAACATTTGATTACTTACCAAAATGCACCAGATGGGCAACCAGTGCATCGCGTATTGGTTGAGCAAACACTTCCTATTGAACGAGAGTTGTATTTATCCATGTTGGTCGACCGTTCGCTTGACCGTGTTGTAATGGTTGCCTCCTCTGCTGGCGGTATGGATATTGAGGAAATCGCAGCGACCGAGCCAGAAAAAATTCTGCAAGAAGTATGTGATCCGCTTAATGGTCTGGTTGCTTTTCAGGCAAGAAATATTGCCTTTGCTTTGGGGCTTGCTGGCAACCAAATCGCAGAATTCACCAAGTTAGCCAAAGGATTGTATCAACTATTTATCGAAAACGATTTGGCTTTATTAGAAATCAATCCTTTGGTTGTGACCAAAGATGGTCACTTGGTTGCGCTGGATTGCAAAATGACGGTGGATGGGAATGCGCTGTATCGACAAAAAACGCTCGCTGGGTTACGTGACTGGTCGCAAGATGACGAAAAAGAAGCAGAAGCCCATCATTCAGGGCTTAACTACATTGCGCTGAGTGGCAACATTGGTTGCATGGTGAATGGCGCAGGGCTTGCGATGGCAACCATGGATCTCATTAAACTACATGGCGGTACCCCTGCAAACTTTTTAGATGTAGGTGGTGGAGCAACAGCGGAAACCGTGACTAAGGCATTTAAGATTATTTTGGCCGATCAAAACGTTAAAGCCATTTTAGTGAATATTTTTGGTGGCATTATGCGCTGCGATATTATTGCCACGGGCATTATCTCAGCAGTAAAAGAAGTTGAAATGACCATTCCTGTTGTCGTCCGTTTGGAAGGCACAAACGTTGAATTAGGTAAACAAATGTTACGAGAAAGTGGTTTAAATATTATCTCAGCCGAGAACTTAACAGATGCTGCTGAACAAGTAGTGAAGGCGGTAGCATGAGCATTCTAGTCAATAAAAATACCAAAGTATTATGCCAAGGCTTTACTGGCAAACAAGGAACCTTTCACTCTGAGCAAGCAATTGTCTATGGTACGCAAATGGTTGGCGGTATTACGCCTGGAAAAGGTGGTCAGAAACATCTAGGCCTACCCGTTTTTAATACAGTCCGTGAAGCCGTGCGTGAAACGCAGGCAACAGCCAGCGTGATTTACGTCCCACCACCCTATGCTGCTGACTCAATATTAGAAGCGAGTGATGCTGGCATTGAACTCGTCGTGTGTATTACAGAAGGTATTCCTGTACTAGATATGATTAAAGTGCGAACTACCTTGGATGCCAATGGTACTAAATTAATTGGTCCTAACTGCCCAGGCATTATTACACCAGATGAATGCAAAATCGGCATTATGCCTGGTAGCATTCATTTGCGTGGTAAAGTAGGTGTTGTCTCCCGCTCAGGTACATTAACCTATGAAGCTGTTCAACAAACTACGGCACTAGGTCTAGGCCAGACTACTTGTGTAGGTATTGGCGGTGACCCTGTTAAAGGACTCAACTTTATTGAGTGCTTAGCACTCTTTGAAGCAGACCCAGAAACGGAAGCCATCATCATGGTTGGCGAAATTGGTGGCAGCGATGAAGAAGCCGCAGCTGACTATATTAAAAATCACGTAACCAAACCAGTTGCTGCCTATATTGCAGGCTTAACTGCGCCAAAAGGGAAACGTATGGGTCATGCTGGTGCGATTATCTCTGGTGGAGCTGGCCGTGCAGAAGATAAAATTGCAGCATTGGAAAATGCAGGCGCTGTAGTGGCTCAATCACCAGCCGGCCTTGGTGAAGCAGTATTACAAGCCATTAAAAACAAGGAAGCTTAATCGTTGAAAAAACTCTACTTTATCTTGCTATTGTGTTTATTAGTCTTTAGTCAATTTAGCTTGGCTGAGGATATCGCTTACCTACTGACAGCGGCATCAAAGGGTGAATTAAATACAGTCAGCGCTTTATTACAAAGTGGCGCAAACCCAAACATGCAAGATGAAGATGGGGTGACCGCACTCATGTATGCCGCGCGTAAAGATCAAGCGGCGGTGGTTGATTTGCTAATTAGCAAAGGCGCAAAAGTAAATGCGCAAGACAAAGGTGGTTGGACAGCATTGATGTTTGCCGCTAAAAGAGAGCATTTGGAAACGATGCGAGCACTTTTAAAACATGGTGCCGATCCACTGATACGTGACCCTAGCGGCTGGAGTGCTTTTGGCATGGCGGCAATTGCTGGCAACAGCGAGTCCGTTAAGTTGTTATTAGACTATGGCGTAGACCCGAATATTAGAAGTGACGATAAAAAAACGCCGCTAATGTATGCAGCAAAAAGTGATGATGTGCCTACTATCAATGCCCTTCTATCAAAGGGTGCTGATCCTAATATGAAAGATCGACAAGGCGTAACAGCTTTAATGTATGCAGCCCGTTTAGGTAACAGCGATGCCGTTAAAGCATTGGTCAATAAAGGTGCTGATGTGAATGCTGAAGACAGATCAGAGTGGACAGCACTCACATGGGCAATCGATAAAAATCAATTGCCTGTTGCTAAAATCCTTATTGAAAGTGGTGCCAATATCAATCACAGAGATGCCAACGATACCCCTCTTGTGTTAAGAGCTGTAGATGCGGACTCAGTGGCACTGATGCAGCTTTTGATTGATCATAAAGTTGACCTGCAAGCTCGCGACCAATACGGCCTAAGTGCTTATGTATATGCGCTCAAAAAAGGCAATTCAGAAGTGGCAAAGCTCATTAAGGATGCTGGTGGAAAGTATTAAATGAGTAAAATTGCAATCGCACAATTTAACGCGACTGTAGGCGACATCAAAGGTAACGCTGATAAACTGATCGCACTAGCGCAGCAAGCAAAAGCGAATGGTGCTACTTTAATTGTAACGCCAGAACTTGGCTTATGCGGCTACCCTCCAGAAGACTTACTGTTTAGAAATGACTTCTTAGCCGCAAATGAAAAGGCGCTAGCACGCATTGCCGAGTCGGTAACTGACATTACGATCATTATCGGTCACCCGCATAAGGTGAAAGATAATTTGTTTAATGCAGCCACAGTCATTCAAGATGGCAAAATAGTCGCCACATACCATAAACAAGTCCTCCCTAACTATAGTGTGTTTGATGAAAAACGCTACTTCGAACCTGATAACAAATCACTGATTATTACCTTAGACGGAATTAAATACGGTATATTGATTTGTGCTGATGTGTGGGAGCCAGAGCCTGCTAACCAAGCTAAG
>JBFIDU010000022.1:0-13553 GCA_041603755.1 Methylophilaceae bacterium | reverse complement strand
GTTCGTAAAATATCTTCAGGCGAAGGTGTTGAGCGTACATTCCAAACTTACTCACCATTAATTGCAAGTATTGAAGTGAAGCGTCGCGGCGATGTACGTCGTGCTAAACTGTATTACTTGCGTGAGCGCTCAGGTCGTTCAGCACGTATTAAAGAGAAGTTAGTGCTTAGGGACAAAGAAGTGGCTACTGATTCAGTATCGGAATAGTTTGTTGATTTATGTCAAAAGCCTCAAAACTATCTATTGTTTTGAGGCTTTTTTGTTTGCTATGCACTGCTAAATCAAGTTAAATAAACATATGGTAGACAAGAATAAAAAACCGCTGCGATTTGATGCGATTGTAAATGCGCCTTTTGGTGCGGTAGGTATATCAGTGCAAGGGATGCAGGTTGCAATAGAACTGTTAACTGAGAAGCATACACCTAAGCCAGCGGAGCATAAGTTAGCCAAACAGGTTGAAGATCAAATAGCAGCTTATTTTGGTGATTCATACCACTACTTCAATTTGCCGCTAATTTTCAAAGGCACCCCTTTTCAAAAGCGTGTTTGGCAGGTCATCAGTGCTATCCCGCGTGGTAATGTCATGACCTACAATGATATTGCGAGAGAGATTGGCTCTGGCGCTAGAGCTGTTGCAAATGCCTGTGGGGCAAACCACCTACCATTAGTCGTTCCGTGTCATCGCGTTGTTGCTAAAAATGGACTTGGTGGATTCATGCAAGGCAATCCAAAAGGGCTAGAAGTCAAGAAGTGGTTACTCAAACATGAGGGGCATGATGTGTGAGTTTAGCAATGCAGACAGATACATTGGATGCATTTATTGACCATCTTTGGTTAGAAGATGGACTAGCTAAAAATACACTGGAAAGTTATCGTGCAGATTTAAGTCAATTCGCTTTGTGGTTGTCACAAAATAAACTTAGTCTGTTAGATGCAAGTCAAGCAAATATCCAGCAATATCTGGCAGTAAAATTTCCACACAGTAAACCACGAAGTATTGGACGGCTAATCGCGAGTATGCGCCGATTTTACCGCTACTGTTTGCGCGAACATCTATTAGACGTTGATCCGACATTACAAATTGATTCACCTAAACTGCCAAGGAGTTTACCAAAAAGCCTAAATGAGCAAGAGGTTGAAGATTTGCTTGATGCACCAGACACCTCTACCCCTATTGGATTACGCGATAGAGCAATGCTAGAGTTACTTTATGCGAGTGGATTGCGTGTATCAGAGCTAGTGACGATTAAGGTGACTGAAGTGAGCACGCAAGATGGTGTGGTACGTGTTACTGGTAAAGGTAGTAAAACCAGGCTGGTCCCAATGGGTGAGGAAGCGGCTGACTGGATAATCCGATATTTAAAACATGCGCGCCCCGAAATACTACAAAGAAAAATGAGTGATGCTTTGTTTGTGACAAACCGTGCTGCAGCAATGACGCGTCAAGCCTTTTGGTATTTAATTAAACGATATGCAATACAGGCAGGGATTCACAAGCCAATGTCACCGCATGTATTGCGTCATGCATTTGCTACGCATCTGCTGAATCATGGTGCAGATTTGCGTGTAGTGCAAATGCTGCTGGGTCACTCCGACATTTCCACGACGCAGATTTACACACATGTGGCACGTGAGCGGCTTAAGAACTTGCATTCAGCTCACCACCCACGTGGTTAGCAATGGTCTGCTCCTCAATGATAGAAGCAGACTCCCATTCCATAATAATTTTTTTGGCTTCAGTTTGATGTTTGTCGTCAACGCTAAGTGAGACCAGATCAAAAGTCGGTAGCTCACCGATACCACCTTGCAAATACTCCCCATGGACATAGGCTTGGATACCATATTGTTCCAGTAAGCCTTTAATCATGTAGGCGTCAAGGCTATTCGCCGCATGGTAGATGGTAATCATGATTTGCTTCTTGTAATTATTACGCCTAGTGATTTTAGATTGGCCAATACGGTAGGTTTGGCTACCTTAATTTGGACACGTTCTGCATTAAATTCATTTAATATCAATTGGCATACATGTTCAGCTAACGCTTCTACCAGTTTGAAGCTGTGTTCAGCTAGCGTTTCGCGGATTCGCTTTACCACTTGTCCATAATCAATCGTATCTTCTATTGCATCGCTATGACAAGCGTTGCTGAAATCGTAACCAATTTCTATATCTAGTATGATGGTTTGTGGTTTGAGGCGCTCCCAGTCTGGGACACCTAGTGTGGTTTGTACAGCGACTTGATCTAAAAATATCGTGTCCATGTTTTTGCGATGGTTTAAAATGTAATGATTAGATTTTAGTGTATATCAATGATAAACACTAATCATCGTTTTTAAAGGAGTGCTATGAATCAGTTAGGCTTTGTACCTGTTACCTTAATGCCAATTATTTGGATTGTTGGTGCATATTTGATTGGCTCAATCTCATTCGGTATTTTAATCAGTAAGTGTTTTGGTTTAGCTGACCCTAGAACTGTTGGTAGTGGCAATCCTGGTGCGACCAACGTATTACGCAGTGGAAAAAAATCAGCTGCCTTACTCACGTTGGTTGGTGATGCACTAAAGGGTTGGTTGCCTGTGTGGTTGGCATTACAAAATAATATGTTAATGTGGGTGGTGAGCAGTGTGGGCTTGGCCGTTTTCTTAGGTCACTTATATCCTATCTATTTCAAATTTAAAGGAGGTAAGGGTGTAGCCACAGCTTTGGGCGTTATATTCGCAATATCTCCTTTTCTGGGGTTGGCTGCAATAGTGACTTGGTTGGTGGTATTCGCATTTAGTCGCTATGCTTCACTAGCCAGTATTATTGCTGCACTATTAGTTCCAGTGCATTCATATTACTATTTAAGGCCTTATAAGGACTACTTTATGCTGCTGATTGTAATGTCAGTATTGTTAATCTGGCGGCATCGCAGCAATATTCAAAAATTGCTGAATGGAACTGAGTCGGGATTCAAAAAGAAAAAATAAAAATCTTAGCTGACTTAGGGTGCCATTAAGTCTGCCAAATCCCATCGAGGGCGTACGCCAAAGCTATAATTTTCCTTAGTTGCTTGTGCTGCTTCTAAGCGTTTAGCGCCCGCGAATGCAATCATTGCACCGTTATCGGTACAAAATTCCAGACGTGGATAACTGACTTTGCATAGCTTACGCTTTGTTGCAGCGTTTAAACGTTCACGTAAACGCCTGTTTGCGCCAACACCACCAGAAACGATTAAGTTATCTAAGCCCGTTTCACGTAATGCTGTCATACATTTGCTTGTTAATATTTCGGTTACCGCCTCTTGAAATTCCCAAGCAATATCAGCTTGTGCTTGATAATCTAATGGCTGATGATTTTTAACTAGGGTAAGTACGGCAGTTTTTAAGCCGCTAAAGCTGAAGTTAAGGTCTTTGCTATGCAGCATCGGCCTTGGTAAAGAGAAGCGTGGCTTGCCACTCAATGCGAGCTTGGCAAGCGCAGGGCCACCAGGATAACCAAGACCTAATAATTTTGCCGTTTTATCAAATGCTTCACCAGCGGCGTCATCTAGGGTGTCGCCAAGTAAGGTGTATTGACCTATCCCGTCGACTCGCATCAGTTGACTGTGACCACCAGAAACGAGTAAAGCGACGAAAGGAAACTGTGGTGGATTTTCTTCTAGTAATGGTGCTAGCAAGTGCCCTTCAAGGTGATGCACACCGATGCTAGGTATATTGAGCGCAAAAGCGATTGATTGCGCGATACTAGTGCCGACAAGTAGCGCTCCAGCCAGCCCCGGACCCTGTGTATAGGCAATGCCATCAATATCTGCAAGTGTTTTGTTCGCAATTTTTAACACTTGCTGAGCTAACGGCAGTGCGCGTTGAATATGATCTCTAGAAGCTAGTTCAGGTACTACACCACCAAAATCAGCATGCATGTCGACTTGAGAGTGTAAAGCATGCGCTAGTAACCCATGCTTTGTGTCATATAGTGCAACACCTGTTTCGTCACAAGAGGATTCAAAGCCGAGAACTAACATATTGATATTGATTTAACTAGAACAACGCGTTAGAATACTAGGTTTTCGGCGTCATATCAATGTGATGCTGATTTTCTAAAATAGAATTTTTAAGGAATGGTGATTTAATGTCTTCAATTCGTGTTAAAGAGAATGAACCGTTTGACGTAGCGCTACGTCGGTTCAAACGCTTGATTGAAAAAACAGGTTTAATTAATGACTTACGTGCACGTGAGTATTATGAAAAACCAACTTGGGAGCGTAAACGTAAGGCTGCTGCTGCTGTAAAGCGTCAGTATCGTCGCTTACGTAGCCAACAGCTTCCAACAAAACTTTACTAGTCCATCCCCATATGACATTAAAAGCCCAAATATCTGAGGATATGAAGGTAGCGATGCGTGCCAAAGATGCAGAGCGTCTTGGCACGATACGTTTGTTACAGGCGGCAATTAAGCAGCGTGAGGTTGATGAACGCATCGAGTTAACTGACGCTGATGTGATTGCTGTGATAGAAAAAATGCTAAAGCAGCGTAAAGATTCTATCGCAGCATATGAGTCTGCAAATAGAACAGACTTAGCGGATGTTGAAAAGGCAGAGGTAATTGTTTTACAGTCATACTTGCCACAGCAGCTGTCTGACCAAGAAATAAAAGACGTATTAGACAAAGTGGTGATTGATACTGGTGCGACCAACATTAAAGATATGGGTAAAGTGATGGCTGCGATCAAGCCTTTGGTTGCAGGTAAAGCCGACATGGGTAAAATTTCCGGCTTAATTAAGGCGCGGTTAGCCTAAAACATCTTGAAATAGCCACAAATTAAAAAGGAGCAATTAGCTCCTTTTTTTAATTTTAGGCTATTATCTACACAATATGATACCAGAGCAATTTATCCAAGAGTTACTGAACCGCGTTGATGTCGTTGATGTGGTTGATAAAAGCGTTCCATTAAAAAAAGCTGGTGCAAATTATGTAGCTTGCTGCCCATTCCATAATGAAAAATCTCCTAGTTTCACAGTGAGTCCAACTAAGCAGTTTTATCACTGTTTTGGCTGTGGCGCGCATGGTACAGCTGTTACTTTTTTGATGGAGTATAGTGGGCTCAGTTTTGTTGAAGCAATACATGATCTAGCCAAGCAGGTGGGCATGATAGTGCCTGAAGAAAAGCCAGATATAGACAAGCCTGCAAAAAATACAGTTTTTGGTTTGCAAGAGGTTTTGCAGCAAGCGGCTGTGTATTACAAAGCAGAATTAAAAAAATCACAACGCGCAATTGAATATTTAAAGGGTCGAGGTCTCAGTGGGCAGGTCGCCGCGAAATTTCAAATCGGATATGCGCCAGCTGGTTGGCAAAACTTGCAAACTATTTTCCCTAATTATGATAATGAAATATTAAAAACAGCTGGTTTGGTCGTGGAAAATGAGCAAGGGAAACGTTACGACCGCTTTCGTGATCGAGTCATATTTCCTATTCACAACCAAAAAGGTGAGGTGATCGGGTTTGGCGGCCGGATTATTAACCCAGATGATACGCCTAAATATTACAACTCACCAGAGACCCCAGTTTTTCAAAAAGGTCATGAGTTATATGGTTTATTTCTAGCGCGGCGCTCAATTAGAGAGGCTGGTCGAACATTGGTTGTAGAAGGCTATATGGATGTTGTCGCACTTGCACAATATGGGATTGACTATGCGGTTGCTGCTTTAGGTACGGCTACCACACCATTCCATATCGCTAAGTTAATGAGACAAACGGATGAAATTGTATTTAGTTTTGATGGAGATAACGCAGGAAAAGCAGCTGCCTGGCGTGCAGCAATGAATGCTTTGCCTGCTATCACGGATGGACTGACATTACGTTTTATGTTTTTACCAAATGGCTATGATCCTGATTCTTATGTGCGTGAGTTTGGTCGCGAAAAGTTTGAGATAGAGATGCAGAAGGCAATACCTTTATCGCAGTATTTGGTTGAACATTTAACACAAACGAATAAGCTAAATTCGCAAGAGGATAGGGTAAAGTTTCTCAATGAGGCAGAGCCGATTTTGAGACAAATAAAAGCACAAGGTTTAGGTTTAATGCTGAGAAAGCGTATTGCAGAACTGGCGCAGGTTTCTGAAGCTGAGATGCAGGGTCTGCTTAAATTACCTCGTCCTGAAAGTGTGCAAAAAAAATCTATGCAGCGTCAAACAAGGACACCGTTATCAATCAAAAAGCAATTTATGCTACTCGGAGTGATGCAACCAGGAATGGTAGTCGAGGAGGATTTGAAGTTGGATGCTGATGATGTATTTTTTACGCAATTGCTGAAAGCTTGTTTAGAAAATCCAGACTTTAAAGCGCCAGCATTGTTGCAGATAGTGAGTCAAGTAGATACGCAACAAAAGGCTGAGATTGAACGAGAGTTACAACGATTTGAAGAAGATTTGGATTTTTCACTTGCAATTGAAGGGGCTCGTACCCAAATGCGTAAAGGAATGCAGAAAGCAAGAGAAATAAAGCTACTTGAACAGATAAAAGAGAAGCCAATAAACGAATTAACAGAAGAAGAGAAAATGGTTTTAAAAAAACTGGGCAGCAAATGAAATGCACGATAGGCTAAACGCAAATGAGACTCTAGGAAACTATCGTTTTAGTCGCTTTGGGTATGTCAACAAATGTAAAAATAATGTATAATCGTCGGTTACCTGAAATTAATCGTGATTCTAATGTAATCGATAAATGGCGATTAATAGCCAAGAATTAAAAGGACTCGCATGGCTCGACCCAAATCAAAGAAAACACTAGATAAAGAAAAGAAAAAGCTAGAAGCTGAAGCTGCAAAAGACCCGGATCTTATTGCGCTAGACGCTGAAACGAGGCGTACCCGTTTAAAAACGCTAATTGTATTAGGCAAAGAGCGCGGTTATTTAACTTACGCTGAAATTAATGACCATTTGCCAGATGATGTTCAAAATACCGATCAAATTGACGGCATTATTGGCATGATTAATGACATGGGCATTAGTGTGTATGAGCAAGCGCCAGATGCTGAAGCATTGTTAATGAATGATGCGCCGACCCCTGTTGCGGATGATGATGCGGCGGAGGAGGCTGAGCAAGCTTTAGCGACTGTTGACTCAGAGTTCGGGCGCACAACTGATCCTGTTCGTATGTACATGCGTGAGATGGGCACAGTCGATTTGTTGACTCGTGAGAGTGAAATTGAAATCGCACGACGTATCGAAGACGGTTTAAAACATATGGTGCAGGCGATTGCTGCATGTCCGACAACGATAAGTGAGTTGCTTGCTATCGTTGACCGCGTTGAAAAGGATGAAATTAGTGTTGAAGAGTTGGTTGATGGGCTGATTGATAATGATATTGGTCTAGATAAGAACTTTGAAACGGATTCAGTTGCGGATAAAGATGCAGAGGATGAGGATGAGTCGGATGATGAAGATGACGATGATGATTCCGACTCAAAAGCAGAAGCGATTTCTAAAGAGGCACTCTTACGTCTAAGAGAAGAGGTGCTGGAGCGTTTTGCAGTTATTCGCGAACTAAATGCGAAAATGAATGATATTCGTGAAAGCAGAGGTTCACAGGATGCTGAGTATAAAGCGTTGCATCAGGCAGTGTTGCAAGAGTTGATGGTATTCCGCTTTTCTGCGAAGCAAGTTGAGATATTATGCGGGCAAGTGCGCGATTTGGTTCAAGATGTGCGTTCCCATGAGAGAAAAATTCTTGAATTCTGTGTCAATAAATCTGGAATGTCTCGCCAATATTTCGTTAAAAGCTTTGTTGGCAATGAGATTAACTTGGACTGGTTGGATCAAGAGCTTGCTAAAAACGAACCATATACAGAAGCACTAACTCGTTACAGAGATTCAGTCATTGATCAGCAAGATCGCTTAATTGCGCTGCAAGAAAAAATTGGTTTACCTATTAAAGAACTAAAAGATATCAATAAGCAAATGACTACGGGTGAAGCAAGAGCGCGTAGAGCAAAACGTGAAATGATTGAGGCAAACTTGCGGTTGGTCATTTCTATTGCAAAAAAATACACCAATCGTGGTTTACAGTTCCTGGATTTAATTCAGGAGGGCAATATTGGCCTAATGAAGGCGGTAGATAAGTTTGAATATCGTCGAGGCTTCAAATTTTCTACCTATGCGACATGGTGGATTCGACAAGCAATAACAAGGTCTATTGCGGATCAGGCGCGTACCATTCGCATTCCGGTACACATGATAGAAACAATTAATAAGATGAACCGAATTAGTCGCCAGATACTACAAGAGTCAGGGGTGGAGCCAGATCCAGCATTGTTGGCAGAGAAAATGGAGATGCCTGAAGACAAAATAAGAAAAATTTTGAAAATCAGTAAAGAGCCAATCTCTATGGAAACACCAATAGGCGATGATGAGGATTCGCACTTAGGTGACTTTATTGAAGATACGACGACATTGGCACCAATGGACGCAGCTGTGTATGGTAGTTTGCGCGATGCGACATCTGAGGTGTTAGAATCATTGACACCACGCGAAGCGAAAGTGCTTAGAATGCGATTTGGTATTGAGATGAATACAGATCACACACTAGAGGAGGTTGGTAAGCAATTTGATGTTACGCGTGAGCGCATTCGTCAGATTGAAGCAAAAGCATTGAGAAAGCTGCGTCATCCAACCCGTTCTGAGCGACTAAAAAGTTTCCTTGAAACAGGTCAAGATTAAGTTTTAAAAAGGTTTCCGGCCCTCTAGCTCATGCTTGGTTAGAGCAGCGGACTCATAATCCGTTGGTGCCGTGTTCGACTCACGGGGGGGCCACCAAATTTAAAAGCAATGTAATTATTGTTTTTATATAACAATTATTATTAGAGGAGCATGAATTGACTACAAAATTGGTACTCGAATATCTTAAAAAGCACGGGCAAAAATTGGACCGTGAAATTGCAAAAAGTACTGGGATTTCCCTAAAGCAGGTGCATGACTCTATTGCAGAATTAGAAACAAACAAGGCGGTTTCGAGCTGTAGCGTAACCAACTTTGAAAACGGGGTAGCGATCGAAGGACGATTATGCCGAATCTCTGGCTATATACCACCAGCTGCGCCAGGCAGAAAATCATCTCCACAGCCAGCATCGACATAGGCATTTAATTAATAATTAGAACGGCTTACATATGTAAGCCGTTTTTTTTCGCCTTGGCATTACTGTAGAGATTATTGAGTAATGGATTTCAGCTTTATTTATTAATAAGGAAAAATATAGATTAAACGGCATGATTAGACCAAATAGTTATATAAGTACTTAAAAAAATGAAATAGGAGTAGTATTTTTATTATATAAATTCGAATTTATATAACTTAATTGTTAGGCTTTAAGAATAACATAATAATATCAATGGCTTGCTATTATATAGTTGTATAGTATTTTGTTGTGTTAGGCCTAATTTCTGGTTGCATTTAGATGAAGTAATGAAATCTACGTGTGAACAAAGAAGAGCTAAGAAAAAGAAACTATTTTTATTCGTAACCATTATTTTAGGAGCTTATCATGAATGCTATCGTCGATTTTAATCCACTTAACAACACCCAATATGAACAAATAGATACAAGGTTTGATGATGAATATGGTGTGGTTTGGTCAATTATGCACCCAACGCCAAGACCTTGTTTTAATAAAGTATGCTTATCCGAGCTACTGCATCATCAGAAGCAGATTCGCAAAAATAATGGCCTAATCACTGATAAAGGTAAAACAAAACAAATTAATTACCACGTGTTTTCATCTAGTATAAGTGGTATTTATAATTTAGGAGGCGACCTATCTATTTTTAAGCAATTAATTCTAGCTAAAGATAGAGATAGCCTGCTTGAGTATGCAACATTATGTATTGATAATGTTTGGACCTTTTATGAGATGCAGGGGCCTATTACAACCATTGCACTTGTTCAAGGGCAGGCGATGGGTGGTGGCTTCGAAGCTGCATTGTCAGCGCACATTATGGTTGCTGAGAAGAGCGCTGTGATGGGGTTGCCTGAAGTGCTGTTTAACTTATTTCCAGGCATGGGTGCTTTAAGCTTTTTGTCACGCAAAATTGGTTTGCCAGAAGCCGAAAAGTTGGTCCGTTCTGGTAGAACATATACAGGTGAAGAGTTATATAGAATGGGTATAGTCGATGTGCTGGCAGAGGATGGCCAAGGTGAATTTGCAATGAATAATTGGATCAAAAAGAATCATAAAGGTTTAAACTCAAACCAAGCCATAACACGTGCTTCTCAGCGCGTTAATCCTTTAAAGTATGAGGAGTTATATGATATTACGCTTACTTGGGTTGATGCTGCTTTAAATTTAGATGAGCGTAATCTGAAAGTGATGGAACGCTTAGTTAGAGCTCAGAATACAAAAGCAAACACAGACATTGCACCTATTACTGATAGACAGACGGCATGATATTACTTGGTTGCTACATCAGGTCTTCGTAGATAGTCCTCGATGGCTATTGTAAGTTTAGAGAAGTCTGAGTTAACTGCTTCGAGCAAGATATTAGATTCATTTGTTGTAGTAGAACCGCTGATTTTACTTAGCGCTTCTATTGAATTTGCTAATTGTAAAGCACCTACACTCAGACTGTTTCCTTTGAGCGCATGACAGTGGTCTTGTAATTCACCAAAATGTTTTTGCTGTACGGCATAAGAAATATTTTTGATCATTTTTAAGGAATCAACCAGATAGTTTTTTAATAGTCGATGCATAAATAAATCATCACCTAACCCAATTTTTTCAAGATCTTGTAATGTTTTTATATCCAATGAGACGTTGTCTTCAGACAAGTCACTGACAATTTCAATTGGTTTGTTTGAGTTAAATGCGGTGTTCATCCATGACTGTGCAGTATTAGGAGGAAGTGCCAAGATTTTTTCAATTGAGTTGAATAACGATGTTGCTTCAATTGGTTTTGTTAATACACCATCAAACCCTGCATCAATAGCGGCCTGTTTAGTGGGCAATGTCACGTCAGCGGTAAATAAAAGAAAGCGGGTTGTTTTATCAGTTGGTTGCGTAAACCGGTAGAGCTTTATTGCATCGATGCCGTTCATGCCAGCCATATTCAAGTCTGTGATAACTAAATCGAATTTGTTGGTCTCCAGTGTATCAAGCATGTCTTCACTGCTATCTACGACATTAACGTTGTGTCCTGGAAGCGAGAGTAGTCGTGTGATGATTTTTTGATTAGTGACTTCATCTTCACAGACTAAGATATTAAGCGGTGTAATTTCCAGCGGTTTAATATCACTACTTGGAGTTGGTATAGGTGGTGTGATGCTAGTGCTGTCTGAAAAATCTTTATCAAGTAGCAAATCAAACCAGAACCGTGTGCCGACACCTTCGGTGCTTTCAAATTTAAGTTCGCCTCCCATCGCTTCAACCATGTCCTTTGCAATGGTAAGTCCCAGTCCGCTGCCACCAAATTTTCTGGTAGTGCTGGCATCTGCTTGCGTAAAACTTTCAAAAACTTTTTGTTGCTTATCTTTCGGGATGCCAACACCTGTATCAGCCACCTCAAACCTAATTTTAGATTGAGACTCAAAATCTTCCAATAATGTTGCTGAGAGTATCACACTACCCTGTTCTGTAAACTTAATTGCGTTACCCATTAAATTAGCCAAAACTTGGTGTAATACGACAGTGTCTCCTTTAATGGTCGATAGCTTATTAGATGTGTTGCCAATGAGCTGAATATTTTTTGATTGGCCCTGTACCTTAAATATTTCAACTGTGTCGTTAATCGTCTCGTCAATAGAAAGTGGTGCATTTTCTATGTGTAGTTTTCTTTCTTCAATTTTAGTGAAATCTAAAACATTGTTGAGTAATGACAAAAGTAACTTTGATGAGCTCTCAAGAGTTTTGAGTAAATCTAGTTGATCACTGTTTAATGGTGTGCTCCTGAACAAGGTGCTAATACCAATAATGCCATTAAGTGGTGTACGGATTTCATGACTCATATTGGCGACAAACCTGGTTTTAGCTGAGTTTGCCTCTTCAGCACGCGCACTCGCTATCTCAGCTTTTTCTTTTTCTTCGTGTAGGCATGTAATTAGCTTACCAACATAAATCGGGAGCGCTACTAGCATTAAGATAAAGCCTACAACAATCGGCTGATGCTCAGCCCAAAAAGGATTGACTTGTGTAGCAAACATAAAGCCAATGATGCTAATAATCTGAGAGTGATACAAATATTTGATACCAAAGCGGAATCCGTTTCCGAACGTTACCCAAAGGTATACACCTATCAATACAACAGCAATATCTCCTGCAAGCGACAGGAACACAGAAGTGCCAACAACATCAAGCCAATTGCCTAATAATCTTCTATTCCGTGATGGTGTTTTCGCTTTACTGATAACTAGAAATAATATGGTAGCAAAAACTTCGAATACTATCAGGCAATAGAAACCTACTATTTCACTTTGCGTAATGTTATCTGGATTATATGCAAACGAAATAAGCAAATAGATAGTAAAAAAAGTACCAATAGCCAGTCTTGTCAGACCTTGCTCCAACTCAAGCTTATCGCAGTGTGATTGGGCTTCTTTATACCAATTCTTTATTTTTAATAACATGTTATTGTGTTTCTAGATATTTATGGTTGTAGAATTGCTTGCTACGATCAAGCAAAAAATACGCCATATTCGCCAAACTTGTGGGATTTACTGGTTTTGTAAGGCAAGCTGAAGCGCCAGCCGCAATAAGCTCCTTATGTAGACTCTTATCTTTCAATACGGATATGACAATAATTGGCTTAGGACCGGCAGAATTTGTACGGTTGATTGTCTCAACAAATTCCATGCCATTCATGTTCATCATTCTAAAGTCAGTCACAATTAAATCTACTTGGCGCTTGCTCATCCAGGTTAATGCTTCGACTGGGTTGGTCATCGTTACAACATTAAGGTTTAACTTGAGCGATTTAATAATTGCTGCATGAATTGACAATACTGTTGGTTGATCATCAATAATCAAGACAGTTTGCTTGAATTTAGCTGCGCTGCGTATATTGCTGACGACCATGCTCATCTCGTAATCTAGTGTAGCTTTATACCTTGATTGTCAAATATTGTTTCAATCGTTTTGCGGATAGAAAATACGACATTGACTATGTCTGGGTCAAAGTGTTTACCGCTTTCAAGTTCTAAATAAGCTAATGCTCTATCCATTGACCATGCTTCTTTATATGGGCGCTTGGTTGTAAGTGCATCTAAAACATCGGCTACAGCGACAATTCTAGCTGATAAGGGGATTTGATTGCCCCTAAGTTGATATGGATAGCCCAATCCATCATAACGCTCATGATGTGCAAGTGCTATTTCCCCGCCCATTTGCAAATATTTTGAGGGGCTATTTTGCAGAATTTCATAGCCAATGACAGGGTGTTTACGCATAACTGTTTTTTCTTCTTCTGTTAGCGGACCTGTTTTAAGTAGAATATGGTCTGGTATACCAATCTTGCCAATATCATGTAGTGGAGCTGCTAGTTCAATAACCTCTGCATCTTCTTCTGTAAATCCTAACGCTTCGGCAATAGCCTT
>JBFIDU010000021.1:0-13618 GCA_041603755.1 Methylophilaceae bacterium | reverse complement strand
CAGTGCCATGCACCACAAAAATGGAAGATATATGCACAAGCTAACATTAGTATCAAAACACAGTATTTGGTCGCAGCACATCCCTTATCACAGGGGCATGTTGTGACACAGCAGGATTTAGCATTTGCAGAGGGCGATCTAACACAATTGCCAGCAGGTGTTTTTACTGATGCCAATCAGATTGTTGGGCAGACAGTGCGTTCCCCATTGTTGGCAGGCAGTGTATTTAGACAAAATATGTTGAAACAAGCACTCGCAGTGCAACAAGGCCAAACAGTGCTTTTAACAACCGCAGGTGTTGGTTTTACTATTAATGCAGAAGGTAAAGCCCTTAAGAACGCTTCTTTGGGCCAAGTTGTTCCTGTTAAAGTGAGCAGTGGCCAAGTGGTAAGCGGTGTGGCGCGAGCAGATGGCAAGGTTGAAGTTAGCTTTTAGCTACGTTAATTTAAGATGAGTAGACGCATGCGCAATAAAAGATTAAAGTTCCTTTAAAAGATGCCGATATGTTTCATATCAAGATAGGTTTAAATTGGAGCAAAAGGAAATAACATGAAAATTAATGATTCACTCAAACAGTCGGTTGATATTGCAACCAACAAACCGAGTATTAAATCTGAGAAGTCAGCAGAGAAAAGCAATGCTGGTACAGCTTCAAGCGAAAATGTGACGCTCTCATCTTTATCATCGCAACTTAAATCACTAGAGGCTAAGGTATCCAGCTCTGAAGTGTTTGATGCGGCGAAAGTAGACGAAATCAAATCTGCAATTTCTGGTGGTCAATTCAAAGTCGACTCTTCTAAAGTTGCTGATGGTCTAATTGCTTCTGTAAAAGACTTCCTCAACACACAAAAACCGTAAGGAATATATGTCAATATCCATGTTGTTTAAGCAAGATGCGCAATTACTAAGCGAATTAGTATCGCTGCTGACAAAAGAGCAGACTGCTTTAGTAAATATGGATATAGATGAGGTTGAGTCTATTCTAGATCAGAAAAGTAAGCTGATTCAAACAATCGCAAATGCCACCAAAATGCGTCATAAAGCACTAGCGCAAGCTGGATATGATGCTAATGAAAATGGCATGGTAATGTGGCTTCGAGCAAACGATACTAAAGCATTGCAAGTGCAATGGGATGCTTTTCAGAAACAGTTAGCGCAAGCCAAAGAACTAAACCGTGTTAACGGTCAGGTGATTAACCAGCACTTTCAACGTAATCAGCAGATGATACGCCAGCTGCAAGGCAAAGCTGTAAATGCTGGCGCTGGGAATGTTTACGGCCCAAATGGTCAAACAACATTCTCTAGTCACACGCGTAGCATGCTCTCTGTTTAGTTGCTATTGCACCGTAATTGTAATTCTCTCTGATTTAACAGGCTTGATGTGCGGGATATGCAAGTGATTGCCTAGCACTAGTTGTAAGGTGTGTTTACCAGCAGGCAGTTCAAGATACGTTTCAGTTTGACCGCCTCCAAAATGTCTGATCTTATCGGTTGCAGGCAAGGGTTTTGTTAAGTCGATAGTCGCTATATCTGTATCAATTAGCAGATGATGATGTCCTGTATTCTCTTTTTCTACACCAGCGGGTGCAATGCCCATGCCTGATAAACCGAACTGAACTTTAAATTTTTGTTTTACGGTTTGACCATCTACAGGTGAGATAAAATATACTTGTGGTTGAGTTTCAGTTTTAGCAGTTTCCTCTTTAGCATTTGCAATGTTCATCAGCGCTAAAGCCATAACAATTAAACCTAGTGTGATTTTTTGCATATTTTCTCCAATGTATTGTTGATGTTATTAATTGGTATAAGATTTAGAGGTTTAGTTCAACAGCCATTATTTGAACTAGTCTGCCATTTCAAAAAAACTGGTCTAAGAACTTGAATTAAAGTACTCAAATGAGAGAATTGTTGTCTATCGAATGGAGATCCGCGCAATGAAGTTAATCATCGCCGCATGTATATTACTTGCTTTTATCATCAGCATAAAAGTGTCCAGCTTGTTATTAAATAAAATAGGTGTTGGCAAATCAGTCAGTGTTTACAGGCTAAAGTACATTACCAAAACCATTCATATCGGGCTGATTTTCTTTTATGCCGCCTTACTGATTACATTTCTAAGCATTGAGTATTCGCAAGTATTGATCTTTTTATCTTCTGTGTTCGCCGTACTAGGTGTTGCCTTGTTTGCACAATGGTCAATACTCAGTAATATCACTGCTAGCTTGATTATCTTTTTTGGTTTCCCATATCGGGTTGGTGACTATGTCAAAGTCATTGATAAAGAAGCAGATGTTAGCGGCATTATAGAAGAGATTTCGTTGTTCCACGTCATTATCAGAAATGGTGATGAACAGATTTCTTATCCCAACACCTTGTTGTTACAAAAACCAGTATTACAAAATGTTAGTTTAAACAGGTCTGCACGACCAGAGGATTAATATCAACTGCCTTATGCTGCATTCCAACTAGTAATAACAAACCGTAACTTTCCTTTAGCACCAGGCGTGGTGTTGCTATCAAATGGAATTTCTATTGTTAGTTGTCCTTGTTTGTTGGTACTAGGCTCTGTTTTCTTGGTTGCATGATTAAAGCCTTGATTTTGCCAACCATATTCAACCTTCCATTGTGGGCGGTCATCATTTGGCGGTGCCAACTCTAATCTGATGGCGTTGCGGAAAAGGTAACCGCCTTCAAAGTGATCGTCTAGCCATAAGGTACGGTCAATTTCCCAGTCTGGCACACGAATGCCCAGTGCTAGCTCGTAGACTAGATTGCGTTTGCCTTTCACACGCTCACGCTTGGATAAAAATACACTGGATAAATACTCTTGCAAGGGTTTGTTTGGCAAGCCTGATAAGTCATCTTGATTAAAGCATGCGACTGAGTCTTCTTCTGCTTTACGTCTAGTCAATTGCCAAAGCTTTCCTCTAGGTGATGCAAGCACTTCAATTTGATAAAGCGCATTCACTTGATGACCATGAACCATCGCTTGTTGGACTTTTTTGGGAAATTTAATGGTTTCAATTTCTGCCCAGATATCCACACGAACATCACCAAATAAAAACCGCGTTAGGTTTTGATAAGATTCTTCACTGTTCACTATGCCAAAATAACCAGAATGCGCCCGGTAGGTAAATGCTTTTGCGCAAGGTGAACCTTCTGTGCCATCTTTTTTGAGTGCTTTTAAAGTGGCATTGGCAATTTTAACCAGGCCATCGCTACCATGCCCAGCAAAAGTACGTGATGCGCCCAACGCGGCCCCATAGTCAGAACGATTTGTCCCAACCATTGTGAATACTCTATCTGGCGGGAAATACTGCTCTGGAATCCAGGCAACGCTGTTTGTTTTTTTAAATGCATCTTCTAAGTCGAGATACTTGGCCATTTGTTCTCGACTAAAGTTATTGATGTCATTAGCACTTAGCCACGAGGGGATATTAATACCTAGCATATCGATGCCGTTGTGTGGCGTTGCATATGTAAAAAATTTATCGACATACTGTCTTGCATTGTGTGGGTCGTTTTGTGGGTTATGCAGCAAACCACGGCAAACCAGACCACCCATAGAATGCGCAACCAGATAGCAGCGGAATGTTTCAGGGGTGACTTCATTACTGGGGTTGGCACATATCAAGTCTCGTACCTTGATTATTAAATCACCTAGTTTTTGTGAAAAGGTCTCAATTTCTGGTGTTTTACCAACACCTAATAGTTGTGATGCTTCGTCATAGTAGCGGTAAATGATAATGGAGCGGTTGCTGAGTCTATTATTATTTTGAGACCATTCAGAATCGAGTATGTCATACCCATCTTCATAGACATCTTGGTAGTTGAAATCAGAGCTTAAACGAATAACAGGGGACTCAAAAATATATTTGCGAGGAGGTCTGGTCTTATCAGGAACGGCTCGATAGACTGTTGAGCCAAGATTAAATCCGCAAAATGGATCAGCTGATGTTTCATCAATCTCTTTTTGTGTCATGGCATAACCACGCACATAAATAATAGGATGAAATGGTGAGTGCTTATTTGCCATTATTATCTCCCCAGTAATCTAGTCCGGTTCATGTAACGTCATCGTCCACTCCCTCCAAACAGCCCATAAAATGGATAGGATGATAGGACCAATAAATAATCCAACAAGTCCAAATGCAAACAAACCCCCTAACACGCCAAACAAGACGAGCAAAAAGGGGATTTTTCCGACGCTACTAATGAAAATAGGACGCAGTATGTTATCTATCTGGCTAACGACAACCGCTCCCCAAATCCAGATACCAATGGCGCCTGCGGTATTGCCTTGCAGGAATAGTAAAAGGCCAGCTGCTCCCCATGCCAGCGGTGTGCAAAATGGTACCAGTGCTAAAACAGCAGTAATAATGCCGAATAGCACTGGGGATGATGAACCTGCCACCCAATAACCTAACCCAGCGACCAAACCTTGTACAATCGCAGTTAACAAGACACCATAGACGACAGCACGTGTGGTCATGCCTACAGCGTGTAAATATTGATTGGATTGTGAGCCAATAAACTTGGCCAGTACATGGCGTAGCTGTTTAATGATTTCAGCACCATCGCGATAAAAAAAGAACAAAATTAAAATGACGAATATTAATTTGGCAATATTTTTACCAATACCACCAGCTACGTTGGCAATGCTGCTAATGTTGGTCGATAACCATGGTTTGATGATGGAACTAAGACCATCCTTCTCTGAAGCAGCAGTGGCTAGTTTATTCAACCAGTCGCCAAACAGTTCATTTAACCAGCTATATTGCAGAAAAAAAGAAGGTGTCTGATATGGTTCTTCTAAAAATGCTTTAATGAGTGGGTATAACTGTGCGATTTCATTTTGCGCAAGCCACACTAACCAAACCAGTGGCAATATTAAAGTGATAGCAACCAAAGCCGTTGCAAATGCAGCGGCTAACGTATCTCGTTCATTGCACCACAGGCGAATGCGCTGCGCAATTGGCCATGACGCATAACTAAGTATGCCCGCCCAAGCGATCGGTTTTAGAAAGGGCGTCAAGACATAGAAGGCGAGCAAAATGAGACCAATTAAGGCAAGCCAAGGCACAATTCGTTTGTTCATTGTTATATTCTTACACAGCGATCAGAATTGCGTAAAGTATACCCTTTGTGGGAGAAACTACCAGCGTGTATAGACTTCTTCTTGGTGTAAGGTGGTGTTAATTTGCATCCGGTATGATTTCAACACCATCATTGCTAGCGCTATTAAGCGGGTGATATAAAACCATGATTGTTACATGTCGATTAATCTCACGACCAGCCTCTGTCATATTTTCTGCTGCGGGTTGAGATGGACCATAACCGAGTGCGCTAAGACGTATTTTTTCGATGCCCGCTTCGTTGAGCAGACTAGTAATACTACTTGCCCTCACAGCAGAGAGCTCCCAGCTAGAAAAGAATGCAGCATTTTGTATATGGATAGGCGTATTGTCGGTGTGACCTTCGATTAGCACATCATGGTTATTAATCGTTAATGGTGCAGCGACATCTTTAAGCATCACTTTAGCAGGTTCAGTTAAATCGGCAGAGCCAGCAGTAAACAGAGCAACGTCTTTTATATCAATACGCAGCCCTTGGCTATTTTGGATGATGCGTGCATTGCCTGCTTCAATCCATGGTGCCAGTGTCTTAGATAGTTTCTTCCCAAGTGCAGTCATGGAGGCTACATCTGCTTCATTGATCTGCGTCACCTTGTCAGCAGGGGCAGGTGGCTGAGGTTGTGTATTGCGTTCCCCCGGTTTTTTTTGCGTGGCCGAATTGCTGCTGTCTGGATTAGATTTTGTTTTGCTGAAAGCCGTATTAATAGAAGAAGATACTTTCATATACTTGCTTTGATTAACAGACGAAACTGAGTACATCACCACAAAAAACGCAAAGAGCAGGGTGATAAAGTCAGCATAGGAGACTAGCCAGCGTTCTGGGTTGTCTTCATCGTCTTCAAGTGGTCTTCTTACCATATTTAAACGCTTATCTTAAATAAGACTCTAGACGTTCTTGCACGATTTTAGGATTATCGCCTTTGACAATAGATACCCATGCGTTGAGTAACATTTCACGACGCATGACCTCATGCTGAAGGTGGGATTTTAATTTGCCGGCGATCGGTAAAAAAACGATATTAGCAAGTGCTACACCATAAATCGTAGCAACAAATGCCACTGCGATGCCACTTCCCAAAAGGCTCGGATCAGATAGGTTTTCCATGACATGAATCAGTCCTATCACTGCCCCAAGAATGCCAATAGTCGGTGCATAGCCACCAGCTGCTTCCCATATTTTTAATCCATTACGTTGTTGCACTTCGTAAAAATGCATATCTATTGCACACACTTCTCTAATTTTTTCTGGGTCTGTGCCATCGGCGATTAGCTGCAAACCTTTATGGATAAAAGGCTCAGATTCTTGTTGGATAAATCGCTCTAAACCAAGCACGCCTTTTTTTCTGAATTCAAGGCTCCAGGCGTGAGCACGTTTGGCCAGTGCTCTTCTATCGTCAACAGGTGGTTTGAAAATACTTTTGAATAACTTGAGACCTAGCAAAAAGTGTTTAGGTTTTGTTTGTAGCAATACAGCGCCTACTGTGCCAAAAAACACAATAAAGAATGCAGCTGGCTGAACAAGCGAGCCAATGCTTCCACCTTCAATCGCTTGCCCAAATAAAATACCAATCAGGGCAAGGATGATGCCGGCTAGACTGCCCCAGTCCATGCTTGCTCCTTGAGTGTGGAACGTAATCTACTGACCGCCTGTGTATGTAATTGACATACTCGGGACTCCGAGACATTCATGATGGCGCCAATTTCTTTTAAGTTAAGTTCCTGCTCGTAATATAAGCCCATGAGTATTTTTTCACGCTCTGGTAAGCTCTCAATAGCATTCACTAGTGCGTCTTTAAAGTCACTCTCAAGCAGTGCCTGCATAGGGTTGTCATCATCTTTTACAAAGCGATCTAAGAAGTGCTCCCCTTGACTTTCTGCATCTTGAAAATCTTCGTAATACACTAATTGATGGCCACTGCAGTGACTTAGTTTTTCGTAGTACCCTTCCAGCGATAGCGATAGTGCTTTGGCTACTTCTGCTTCACTAGGCTGACGTCCGAGTTTTTGTTCAAGTTGTGAAATGGCACTTTCCACCTCACGCATGTTTTTACGTATGCTACGAGGTAACCAATCAGCACTTCTCAATTCATCCAGCATGGCACCACGGATACGTTGCGCTGCATAGGTTTCAAACTGTGCACCATGACAATCTTCATATTTGTTAGCAGCATCTAATAAGCCCATCATCCCTGCCTGAATCAAATCATCCAGTTCGACACTTGATGGTAATTTTGACTTTAGCTGGTACGCTAGCTTTTTAACCAGCACAGTGTGTTGATCTAAAAGCGTATCTTTATTAGTTGTTTTTCCAGTCATGGTATACATAATCTAATTCCTAAATGAAGGTCGCTAGTTCTGTCTCTACAGAATGTGGGAGTTGATAGTTAATTCTCTGTGCTAGCGCCTTAAATGCAGTTGTTGCTTTTGCAAGCGGAAAGGCATCTGTGACAGCACGCCCTAGCTTGGCAGCACGGCTTAAATACACATCGTTCGGGATTGCACCAAAAAACTCTAGTTCTACTTGCATATAATTTCTGGCAACTTGCGCAATGTTTCTGAAAATAGAAGCGGCTTGCATGTCAGTGACATCACTGACAACAATACCGAATTGCCTTCTTCCTAATTGACTATAGATTCTTTTAATCAATGTATAAGCCTCTGTAATAGAAGCGGAGTCGCTAGAAAGTTGTATGAGAATTTCATGTTGATTGAGTACTGCCAAGGGCAATTGATGGTTTTGATCTAAGCTTGCATCGACTAATACCACTTCAAATAAATTTGCTAAGCGTTCAAAAACCGCATTTAGTGCAGGATCAGTAATGTCATATGGTTGTTGCTTGGAAGCTACCTTCCTATACAATTTTGTTGTCAAAAAACCGAATTTAGCGCTTTTGACAGACTGTTCAAGACGAATCTTATTTGCTGCCACATCACTCAATGCGGGTAATGACTTGACGCCATAATGGTTCAAATCTACCTGTCCTGCCTGTAATACCAACACATCACTATTTTGTTGGCTGATAGAAGCCGCTAAATTAGTGATCAGTCTAGGCTGATGCTGATCAGGTGTTGCAGAAAGCACACTAAAAATCTTGGCCTGATGGCCAGTCATGATTTTTCTTAAGCCTGCAGCTTGATCATGTCCCATATTACGCATTGTCTAGCTCCAACAATCTTGCTTTATTTGAAGCGCGGCTTGTATTGCCAACAACCATTGCCTGATCTTCCACAGGAAGCTGGAACGGACTATCCTTTGGCATGCCGCGACTAAAGGTTCGGTGAATCAATTGTTGTTTATGTGCAAGGTGTAAATCTTCTGGTACACGTTGTCCATTGGTGACGTAATGTAGTTTGAGTTTTTCACGAATCATGACATCTAGCACATTGCCTAATGTGATGGCTTCATCAATTTTTGTCATGACACAGCCAGATAGCCCTTGTCCTCTATAGGCTTTAATCACGTCCATCAGTGTATCGCCAGTATTGGTTGCATTGAGGCAAAGCAATTTTTTGATGTTAAGCTGTTTGTTGGACAACATTTTAATTTGTTCTTCAACCATCTTATCTCGTTGGCTAACCCCAACCGTATCAATCAATATGGTGTGTTTGTTTTTAAGCTCACGTAGCGCAATTTTAAGATCTGCCTCATCTTTGACACTGTGTACCATTACACCAAGAATTTTGCCGTAAATTCTTAATTGCTCATGACCGCCAATACGATAAGAGTCTGTCGTAATTAAGCCAATTTTGTCCGTGCCATGTTTCATCACATAACGTGCGGCTAACTTGGCTGTTGTGGTTGTTTTGCCAACGCCAGTAGGGCCAACAATGGCAAATACACCGCCTTTATCAAGCATTTCTTCTTCTTTGCTCATGGTGTCTAAATTTTTGAGCAATACAGACTGCACCCATTTTTTTGCCTCTGTTTCATTCTGATTAGCAGGGATATTGTCTACTAATTGCTTAGACAAGCCTGGGCTAAAACCAGCGGTTAGCATGGCGCTGAGAATTTTTGATTTCATCGGCTCACGTTGTTGTGTTGCGCCCCAAGAAATCTCGGCAAGCTGTGATTCAATAATGTTACGCATGCTGCGAATTTCAGCCATCATGCTTGCAATCTGCGCATTGACCTCTTTTGCCTGCGCTTTCGTTTGCGCCAAAGTTTCTTCAACCATGCTATTTTTGGACTCATTCATCACATCTTCATTAAAGCTTGATTTCGCTTTCATGTTATTGTTTTCTGCTTGCATCCGTTTTTTGAATAGCTCTTCCAATGTGGATGTGCGGCTATCTTCGACAACATCTGCAGTCAGTGTTACAGCTGTATCGTCCGATGCGGCAATTGAATCCATTTCTTCTGCACTAAAGGCCATAATCTCATTGCCGCCTTTAACAGTGCGATTGGACAGAATAACAGCATCGTCTCCCAGTGCTTCTCGCACTTGTGCTAATGCTAGTTTGGAATTTTTACCGAAAAAGCGTTTGATGTTCATGCTTGACCTCCAATAAGGTTGGTAACTCGAATGGTTTTAGTATCAGGTAATTCTTCATGTGATAGCACGCGAAGGCGCGGGATAGCACGGCGTAAAAATTTTGAAAGTGCTTCCCTGAGTGGCGCTGGCACCAATAATACTGGTGAAACGCCCATCTGTTCTTGCTGGTATGCTGCCGCTTCTGCTTGGCTTGATAAACTTTCTGCTAAGCTAGGTTCAATCGCAGCACCGCCAGCATTGTTAGATTGCGTTGCTTGTAATAGCAATTTTTCTAAATTGCTATCTAATGCTACTACTTGAATCTCATCACCCGTTGGGAATAATTGCTGCACAATCGCGCGACCTAAGCGCACACGCACTAGTGCAGTTAACTCTGCGGCATCTTGTGTTTGGTGAGCATGCTCAGATAAGGTCTCAACAATCGTACGCATGTCACGGATATGTACACCTTCCGACAATAAGTTTTTCAATACTTTTTGTACGGTAGATAGTGGTAGCATTTTTGGTGTCAAATCTTCGATAAGTTTCGGTGCATCTTTACTGATGTGATCAAGCAATTCCTGCACTTCTTCTCTGCCCAATAGCTCTGCTGCATTCATCGAGATGATATGGTTTAAATGGGTGGCTATCACAGTACCAGCATCAACAACGGTATAGCCCATTGCTTGTGCTTGATCTCTTGTGTCTACATCAATCCAGATTGCAGGCAAACCAAATGCTGGGTCTTTTGTATCGGGGCCAGGTAATGCAGAAGTGACGCCACCAGGGTTGATTGCCAGGAATTGACCATAATGGGATTCACCTTCAGCAACTTCAACACCCTTTAAGGTAATGCGATATGCCGTAGGTCTAAGTTCCAAGTTATCGCGGATATGAACAGTAGGGGCAAGGAATCCAATTTCTTGTGCAAATTTCTTGCGTAAGCCTTTTATCCGTTTGAGCAAATCGCCGCCTTGTCCCTTATCTACGAGCGGGATTAAGCGGTAGCCAACTTCCAAACCAATAATGTCAACAGGGACAACATCGTTCCAACTAGCTTCTTCTGATTCTGTTTCAACAGGTTTTTCTTCATTGGTAGGCGCTTCCTCTACAACGGCTTTTTGTTGTTCGGCAATATAATATGCAATACCTGCTAACGTAGCCGCTAACATTAAGAATGCAAAGTTGGGCATGCCTGGGATAACGCCCATGCTCGCTATGATGCCAGCAACGATATAGATTACTTTTGGGTTGGAGAATAACTGTGTGATGAGTTGTCCACCAATGTCCTCATCGTTGGCGACGCGGGATACGACTACACCTGCTGATACAGAAATCACTAGTGAAGGGATTTGAGCAACAAGACCATCACCAATCGCTAGTAGCGTATAGTTCTTAACAGCATCTGCAAAAGCCAAATCATGCTGTGCCATCCCGACAATCAAACCGCCGATTACATTAATTAAGGTCACAAGAATACCGGCTACCGCATCACCACGTACATATTTACTTGCACCGTCCATGGCACCATAGAACTCGGATTCTTGGCTGATTTCTGCACGTCTCGTTTTTGCCTCTTCTTCACCAATTAAGCCTGCATTCAAATCTGCGTCAATTGCCATTTGTTTACCTGGCATCGCGTCCAAGGTAAAGCGCGCACCCACTTCAGCAATACGACCAGCACCTTTGGTTACCACCATAAAATTAATGATTGTTAAGATGACAAACACAACAATACCAACAGCATAGTTGCCGCCAATTAAGAAGTGACCGAACGCTTCAATCACCTTACCAGCTGCATCAGGCCCAGTGTGGCCTTCCGTTAAAACTACGCGTGTAGAGGCTACGTTTAGCGATAGCCGTAACATGGTCGTCACAAGTAAAACCGTTGGGAATGCAATAAAGTCCAAGGTCTTTTTCGTTTGTAAGCCAATTAACAACACAAGAATTGACAAAGCAATATTAAAACTAAAGAGCACATCCAACGCGATTGCCGGTAGCGGCAATATCATCATGGATAACAACATGATGATAATAATTGGCCCTGCAAGGGTGCGTCCGTCTATCGCATTTAGCCATTTGTTATTCATGATGCAAATGCCTCCGTCTCAGCTGTACTAGCAGTAGCCGTTTTGCTGTGTGGGTCTAGCTCTTCAGGCACTGGTAATGTTGTTGGAATCTCTGGTTGGAAACCACCATAATCATTAAAAATCCGCATTTGGAATACATAAGCGAGTACTTCTGCTACAGCTGCATAAAGTGTTTCTGGAATTTCACGTTCAAGCTCAGCATGTGCAAAGAGTGCACGCGCCAACTTAGGCGATTCAAGTGTCATAATCTTATGCTCACTTGCTACTTCACGTATTTTAAGCGCTAGTGCGTCAGCACCCTTCGCAACGACGACTGGCGCACGCATCTTATCTTCTTTATATTTAATCGCGACAGCGTAATGGGTTGGGTTGGTCACCACAACATCAGCATTTGGAATCTCTGACATCATTCTACGTTTTGCCATTTCACGTTGTTGTTGGCGAATACGCGCTTTAATTTCAGGGTTTCCTTCCAATTCTTTCATTTCTTGGCGCACTTCTTCTTTTGTCATTTTTAATTTATGTGCGTATTGGTATAACTGAAAAGGCACATCAATCAGGGCAATCAAGATAAGTGCACTGACAATAGACAAAAATCCAACTTGCATTAAAGAGCCAACTTCGCCAATACTGTTTTTAACTGGTAGCATGGATAAGCCCAAAATTGGATCAATGTCATGGGCAATCACAAAGTATGAAACGCTACCTACTAATATAGTTTTTAAAATTGATTTGACTAATTCAACAGCAGAATTTTTCGAAAATAAATTTTTAATGCCTTTAAGTGGATTTAGTTTGCTGAATTTTGGTTGCAGTGCTTTACCGCTTAGTAACCAACCACCAATCAAAGCTGGTGAACCTAATGCGACAATCACAAGTAAAATGGCCAACGGAGCGAATGCAAACAATAGATCGAAAACAGAATCAGTGATTTGCATGAGCAAATAAGCAGGATCGAATGCGGATGCACGATCCAATGTAAGACCTTTGGTCAGTGTATGCTTGAGCGCAGCATTTAGATGGTCGCCCATCATCAGGATGCCCAGTCCAGCTGCCAGTAACAGGGTCACCGTACCCAACTCTCTAGAGCGGGGTACATCGCCATCTTCGCGCGCCTTTTCGAGGCGCTTCGGGGTGGCCTGTTCTGTTTTTTCTAAATCGCTACTTTCAGCCATATGATTTCCTGATTCATAAAACTTATCTCTTTAATAAAGATAAGACGGTTGTTCTCTGACTACACTTACACTGTGTACTTCATTGAAACCTATTATCAGGTTATGCAAGCATAATTTATCTGTCGAATAAGAGGGTGAAAATACCTTTTTCTCTTTATCTGATATTGCATTTCATTAGTTATTTAATATTTTTAATAATATTTATCTAATAAAAACAGTTGTTTATAAAATAATTGCAAATTATTTAAAAAAAATCCTAAAGTTTATTAATGCATGGTCGTTAACGGTATATCTCTTAATGCATATAGAAAAAATAAACATGATTTAGATTAGATTGACTGGATTCACTATTACTAAACGATAGATATATATAAGGTATCTCTAGCCCCCGTGTAGGTGTTTGTAGGACAAACACCTACACGGGCGTGTCCGCTCGTCTTACAAAATAAACCGACAAACCCCAATAGTGCTTTTTACTTAATAGGTTCAAAGTACGTCTCATGCAGCAAACACAATGTTTAAAGCAGTTTAATTTAAGGATTTGGGGGAATTAAAATGAATGAAACTGAAATGATGAACGAAATTAAAGATGCTAACCTGAACTACTTAATGTTAGCACAACAAATGCTTCGTGCTGATAGAGCGACTGCAATTTTTCGCTTAGGTATCAATGAAGATGTCGCTGACTTATTAGAAGGTTTGAGTAACTTTCAAATCTTAAAGCTCAGCAGCAGCAATATGATGCT
>JBFIDU010000020.1:0-13643 GCA_041603755.1 Methylophilaceae bacterium | reverse complement strand
ATTACCGATTTAAATCAGTTCCGTCTTGATCTGATAAAGAAAATATTACCTAGAGTAATTACAGTCAACGTTGCCAAAGAGAAAATTGACAAAAAAATGATGGACTCATTGGGTATCTTTGAAGGATTTGATGTTGGTTTAGAAATGTCAGGTTCACCGCAAGCCTTTGGCGATATGCTGGATAAAATGATTAATGGTGGTCATATTGCCATGTTAGCCATTATGCCGGCTGGTTCTGGCATCGATTGGGATATGGTCGTATTTAAAGGTCTGACCATAAAGGGTATTTATGGACGCGAAATTTTTGAGACCTGGTATAAAGGTCTCATGATGGTACAAAGTGGGTTGCCTTTAATGGACATGATTACGCATCGCATGCATTACACAGACTTTCAAAAAGGCTTTGATGTCATGCGCTCTGGCGAGTCTGGCAAAGTCATTTTAAACTGGGAAGATTAACAACAAAGGTTCAATATGAGTTTTAAATCAGCAAAAGATAGTATTGCACAAGATTTAGCAGAAATTAAAGCGGCAGGACTGTGGAAAACTGAGCGTTTTATTAGCTCTGACCAAAAAAATAATATCACGCTGGCAGACGGCAGCGTGGTATTGAATATGTGTGCAAACAATTATTTAGGTTTGGCAAACGACCCTGATGTGATTCAAGCAGCAAAAGAGAGCTTAGACAGATGGGGCTTTGGTTTAGCTTCTGTTCGCTTTATCTGTGGCACACAAACCTTGCATAAAACTTTAGAACAAAAAGTTAGTGATTTTTTAGGTATGGAAGATACGATTCTGTATGCTGCCTGTTTTGATGCGAACGGCGGGCTATTTGAATCAATTCTCAGTGCAGAAGATGCTGTAATATCTGATGAATTAAACCATGCGTCGATTATTGATGGGGTACGCTTATGTAAGGCGCAGCGCTATCGCTATAAAAATAACGATATGGCAGATTTACGTGCAAAATTAGAAGAAGCAAAAGCCAATAATGCGCGCCGCATTCTCATCACTACAGATGGCGTTTTCTCTATGGATGGCACCATTGCGCAACTAGATAAAATTTGTGACTTGGCTGACGAGTTTGATGCCATGGTACATCATGATGATTGCCATGCGACTGGCTTTATGGGCAAAACAGGCCGTGGTGTGCACGAATACTGTGGTGTGATGGATAGAGTGGACATTATCACCAGCACATTTGGCAAGGCGTTGGGTGGCGCTTCGGGTGGCTTTACTTCGGGCCGTAAAGAAATTATTGATATGTTGCGCCAGCGCTCACGCCCCTACCTATTCTCAAATACCGTTGCACCTGCTATTTGCGCTGTATCTTTATCGGTATTGGAAAGACTTGAACAATCCACCGAACTTCGGGATAGGCTCGAAGAAAACACGCACTACTTTAGAAAAGGCATGCAATTGGCTGGCTTTGCTGTTGATGATGGTGACCATCCGATTGTCCCAGTGATGCTTGGCGATGCCAAACTGGCTCAAGAGATGAGTAAGCGCTTGTTAGAAAAAGGTATTTATGCAATTGGATTCTTCTACCCCGTTGTTCCAAAAGGAAAAGCAAGGATTAGAACGCAGATTTCGGCTAAACACACATTTGAAGATTTGGATAAGGCTATTCAAGCTTTTACCGAAACACGTGATGAAATGGCCGATCCAAAGCTATAACGATTAGTTAATAAGATTAAAAAGCGCACCTGAGAATGCGCTTTTTTTACATTAATCACCTAAATTAGATTGATTTTGTTGCTTATATTCACAGCTTAGCCTGCATACCAAACAATTAAAATAAGCGAATTGACTTATCTAGTTAGTTTACGATGAACAAAGAAAAACTGATTCTGATTTTATCTGGGCAAGATCCTCAAGGTGCAATTTATGGCATTTGCCGCCAGATTGAAACCTTGTTTCATCATGCAGCAAAAAATACTTTATTTATCGACTTGTCAGATCCCAACTTTGCACAACAACTAACCGATGCAATAGCGAGATATGAAATAGAGTTTGCATTCTCTTACCTAGGTCTTGGTGCAGAACTGAATTGGCAAATTGAGGGTAATTCACAGCCAGTCAACTTATGGGAATATCACAATATCCCCTTTTTAAAGCTTCAAGGTGACCTACCTTCCTACTTTATAAAAAAGCATGAACCAGTACCAAAAAACGCTGTGAATGTATATTGTTCATTAGAGTTTTCTCAAGTTCAAGAATGGTATTTTGCTGATAATAAAACATGTAATATCATCAACCCCCCTATCATCTTTGATCAACAGCCAGTTGCCAATATTGATTTCAAGAAACGAGAACAAGGAACACTTGTTTTTCTAAAAAATGGTAATGATCCCAATCAGCTTTTGCATATGTGGCATAGCAACCTACCACCATCTATGACTGAGGACCTATGTAATATTGCAGAGAGCCTGGTTCCATCACTCATGCGCTGTGAGCCCGTCAATATTTTTGCGTATATCGTTCATTTTGTTTCCGAAAAGATGGGAGATGCGTCCGCATGTCGTGATATCGTTAGATTGTACTCAGCACAATTAGATGACTACTTCCGACGTATAAAAGCGACGATGATTGCAACATCGCTCAAAAAATTCCCCGTTAAAATTATTGGTCGTAACTGGGAGCATGTGAACGATGGTGATACTGTCGCACAATTTTCTAACGACTTAAATTTTACCAAAGATGGTAAAACCATTTTTGAAGAATCTCTTGGTTTAATTGATATGACGGCAAATGTTGACTTGAATGTACATGACCGTTTTTCCCGTGCTGCTGGAAACTATGCTTATATCCTGACAAACCAAACAACCTGGATGAAAGAAAATATCCCAGATGATGATCAATACACCTATGTGTTTAATCCAGAAGAGTTTGAAAGCAAAGTGGCGTTTTTGTTAAAAAATAAAGCACTAGTTGTAGAACAAGGGAAAAGACTTGGTGAGATAGTCAATGCAAAAATAGACAATCAAGATTTCGTAAAGCAGCTATTGGCTACGGCTGAAAAAATCAAATTCAATCATCGTTCACAAAAACCTCAGTTGCAAGATTACTTTGTATGGTAACGCTATAGCAATCATTTATGAAAAAGTATCAACAGACCATTTACCAAAGTAATCCTTTAGTCGTTTATGGCTTAGGTGCTGCAGGACAGCGCATCGTTGATCGCCTTCTTGATCTGGGTGTGAAGATAGACTTAATCATTGATAAAAACAAATACGGGAGTAAATACAAAAATATTCCAATTGTTTCACTCACTGAGGTTGAAAAGCAAACAAACCATTACATAAACTGCCTTATTGCACTCAATAATCATTATATTGATCTGCGTGAAATTCACCAGTCGCTTCAAGCATGCCAATTTAATCAGATATACACACTTCAACAAATTCAGCAAATAGCTAAAGATATCGCAATCACCGATGGTTACTGGCTTGATTTGGATTTTAACTATGATGTGCATACAAACGAGATAAATGCTTTTAAAACACTTTTAACAGATAGTAAAAGTCTAGAAATTGCCAATCAAATTATTCGTTTTCGCACCCTAGGTCAGATTGAAGATTATCCTGTACCAAGCTTAGATGATGAATACACACCTTTTGATATTCCTCGTTATAAAAATCCATTAACAGTGATCGATTGCGGTGCCTATGATGGTATTGCCATTGAAAAGTTAATACGCGCTGGCTATCAGGTAAATCGATTTACTGCATTCGAACCTGATCAACAAAATTTTGCAAAACTGATTAATAAACCATTTAATGTCAGTCAATCAATCTGTCTTCCCTTAGGTGTTTGGTCTTCAAACACACAGTTAAGATTTTCTAGTCATGCCAACATGGGAAGCAGTTTGAATCAGAATGGCGATAGCATTATTCAATGTGTAAGGGTTGATGACGTGCTTCATGACTTTGCACCCAACTTGATTAAGTTTGATGTAGAAGGTGCTGAAATTGAAGCCATTCATGGCTTAAAAAAGACCATCTATCAATATCAGCCGAATTTAGCTATTTCCGTTTACCACAAACCATCTCACCTTTTTGAAATTGCGTTATTAATTGATGCTTGGGGCTTAGACTATCAATTCTACTTAAGAGTCCATGAGCACAATACCTTTGGCACTGTGTTGTATTGTTTACAAGACAAACACATCCAAAAATAAACAACAAGCTAGTTTTGTAACTGACAGGCGATTTGGGTTAATGAAACTGGCCTTCCATGACTATCCTCAGAAATATGCGTCAATGCCAGCACCTTGAGTCCACATTGCTTTAATAAGGTGCGCAACGATTGCTCACTAAAAAAATTAATATGTTCATGCCAATGTTTCTTGCGTATATGCAAGTCTATTTTGCCATTTGCAGTTCTCATCACTTCTTCATAAGGCACTTCAATATATAAAACAGTCTGCGGTCCCATAGCTTTTTTCATATCCAGTACAACATCAGCTGGGTAAGGCACATGCTCCAGCACATTGCTGCTTACAATAAGGTCATACTCATTATTCATCGCAATCGTTTTATCTATAAGCTTTGCACCAGCAACAACAGGTTTGCTACTAATATCGTAAATATGGAATTGCTTACAATGATCTTTGAATGGACTGTTTTTTCCTGTATCACCACCCCAGTCAAGCATATTAATCGGTAACGTTAAAAAAGGATTTAGGAAACTTTCCACCTTTGAGAGGTAACTTTCTCCTTCATTGAGCGCGGCGTTTCTTTCTCGGTAACCGGGCTCATAATGTTCTCGCAAATCGACATAATCTTGCTCTCTATAGCCCTGATATAAATTGTGAAGTTCTTGTTCAGAAAAGCGAATATCTAAGAACAAAAAAGCACAATCTTCGCAATATAAAGAGTTACATATGGTATATGCATAACCATTTGCAATGGTATTGAGCCCCCAACTATCATCAATCGCTACAGGCTGCCAACCTAATGCCCTGTGCGCAACAAAAGGCATTAGAATAGCCGGGGATTTCTTTAGCCTTACACTTCCACAACATACGCATTGTTTTGCGATATGCTCTTTTTGCAGACTTTTTAGACCATGTGGTTGATTCATTGATGTATGATTACCCATTGTCATTAATCCTTATGGCAAATCAGCAATTCATACAGTGTTTTTACATCTGGACATGTCAGCCAACTTGGTCTTAACGTTGTGACTGTCTGATCAGCATAACCCCAAGTTACCATGGCAAAATCAATTAGATTATGATCTGCAGCTAATCCATCTTCATGCCGGTCACCAACATAAATGGTATCGGCTGTTGCAATAGCAAAATCCGTCATGATACGTTCTACCATTAAAGGTTTTGCAGCCAGCGGGGGCGAATAGGAATCTAAGGCAAAGATGCCATCAAAAAACTGATTCCAATTTAAATGCTGCATTATTTTCTGGGTTGGTAAATCACGTTTATTAGTTGCAACATATAAACGCACATCTACCTTTTGTAAGCTCTCAAGGAGCTCTTGCACACCTGCATAAACAGTCGCTTTTTTGTACCCTTCACTATCATAATGCGCCTTAAAGTTTACAGCCAATTGGTCAAGTAAAGACTTGTCCTCACTATCCGCTAGTTTGGCAAGAGTTGGCATTAAAGGTGGGCCAATAACATCAGCGGTAACTGGTACGCTCGGTTTAAGCTTGAGCGCAGAGAATGCTTGTTCAAAACTCTCTAAAATACTGGGTGCTGAATCAATTAGCGTACCATCTAAATCAAATATAATATGTTTTTTCATGTTGTGTTAATTGATGATGTTGCGCAGTCGCAAGGATAGCATCATCTAACGATGTCATCACTTGCAACCCAAGCGCTTGTTTTGCTTTTTCAATACTAGGCAAATAAAAGTTTCGAGCGGCATTTGTTGGCGAACCTAATATCTTTACGCCCTTATCAGGTGCTAGTAAATCCCTGACTTTATGGGCTAGTTGATTAATCGTAATGCCAATATCCGAACCTAGATTATAGGCGCAACCAGCGTTGTGATGTAATAACATGGTCATTAACCAAATGGCCAAATCTTCTTGTGACAGATACGATCTCACTGCTGTGCCATCTCCTTTGACGGTCACAGCATCATGATGTAGTGCATCATAGATGAAATTTCCTATTGCAAAATGGACATTTAGAGGAAGATCTCTACCAACAAATGCAAAGCATCTTGCGACGACATAATTGAGTCCGTGATGCGCATGATAGAGTGCACACAAATGCTCAGCCTCTCGCTTTGCGATGCCATACGCATTATCTGCATTTAATGGGTCTGGCATACCATGGTAATCTTCAACAACATGGCCAACTTTTTCATCCAGCTTCCCATATACCGCCCCTGAGCTAGTTAGCAGAAATCTTTGTACCTTTTTTTTAACTGCAAAATCCAATAAATTTTTAGTGCCAGAAACGATTTGATCATAGCGCGCTAAAGATGTTAATGATGGGCCAAAAGTAGAATCAGCTGCAGCATGTATGATATGGGTATAAGACCCCCTTGGTAAAGACTCTGGTTTTAGCATATCACCTTGATGAAATTTGAGCCAATCTAAACCCATGAACTCTGGGTATTTTTCCAAGAAGTGATCTGGTTGTCGAGATAATACAGTGACGGCATTCACATCTCGCCAAACGGGATGATTCGCCAGTTTAGACCTTAGCAATGACCTACCAAAAAAACCAGTTCCGCCTGTAATGAGTAATTGCATGCCATTCAACATGTTAATCTTGTTTACCGTACCGCCGATGATAAAGGAAGCAAGGGAATTAACATCTCTTGCTTAAGCACTTCTAATGGCAATAAGGGACTCATATCTTCTAATGGCATTGAAACCATGCTGCCATCTGCTTGTGGCATGGCTGATGCCTTTGGCATCAGCGCCTCATTTTCTTGTAACTGCACATCTATAATGCATGGCCTAGGCATTGCCATTGCCTTTTGCAATGCTTCAGTCAGGTTTTCTGCATCACTTATCCTTAAAAAGGGCAAATCATACGTTTGCGCAACTTTCTCTAGATCAGGCAACATTAAACCTGCCTCTGGGCCAGTGCCCACGTATCGGCCAGCAAAATAGTTACGCTGTGTACTACGGATAGAGCTATATCCCCCATTGTTCATAATCACCATACAAATTGGTAAGTCGAAGGCACGTATTGTGGCAAGCTCCTGTATATTTAACTGTAAACTACCATCACTTTCCACTGACACCATGGGTTGACAACCATTTGCAAAGCAAGCACCTACGGCCGCAGGTAATCCGTAGCCCATTGAACCTAAGCCAGATGTCAAAAAGACACGTTGATCCTGCTTGTTACGAAAAACAGTATAAAAAATTTCTAATGCTAACCCTGAGCTACCTGTTGATACTAGCGTACCTTCGGGTATCACATCAGAGATTGCATCAGCAAAATGATAATGACTAACGGCACCTTCAGTATAAAAAGGCTTCCCATCATTAACAGGATAACGTTGTTTCCAAGCTAAACACTGTGCTTGCCAATCAGTTTGTTGTGTCAGCTCTATATCTGCAATTGATAAGGCCAATACTTGTAAAAAGTCACTTGCATCGGCTTGAATTGGCAAAGCGATATCCATATCCAATTTATTAATCTCATTGATATCCACATCGACCACTACTTTCTTTGCAGCGCGTGCAAATCCACGTGGGTTGTAAGCAGTCAAAATATTATCCAAACGACTACCAATTCCGATCAATAAGTCACAATTCTGTACAGCAAAGTTAGGTGCACGCAACGCAACGACACCTGGCTTGCCAACATATAAGTCGTGAGCATAAGGAAGCAAGTCCATCGCATTCCAGGTTGTTACAACAGGCACGCCCAGCATTTCTATCACTTGTTTAAACAGTTTGGCTGCCCCAGATAGCCGCACACCATGACCTGCATATATTAATGGCCGCTTAGCCTGTTGCAATAACGATAGCACCTCTTGCACTTCTATTATTAAGTTGTCATTCAGGGCTTGCTCACCCCCTGTCACAGGCGGGTTAAATGACCTTAGTGTACTTGGCTCTATTGGCGTCGCCTGCACATCTAACGGCACATCTATCCAGACAGGTCCTGCCCGCCCTTCTCTCGCCAAATAGTAAGCCTGCTCCATAACATATCGAATATCTTCTGCTTTTGTGACTGTGATGGCGAATTTGGTAATACCATCAACCATGCGAACAATATCCACCTCTTGTACACCCTTTTGTCGCAAAGGAGCATCCTTCAGCATATCTGCCCGCTTAACCTGTCCTGAAATCACCATTAATGGTACAGACTCAATCCAAGCACCTGTAACGCCTGTGATTGCATTGGTTGCGCCTGGACCAGTAGTGACCATAGCTACACCGATATTTTCATTAATGCGTGCATAAGCCTCAGCAGATATTGCAGCTGCTTGTTCATGTAAACAGGCCACTGGCATCAAACTTGGACATTTAGCTAAACCATCATTGAGATGCATGGCACCCCCACCCGGGAGCATGAACACATGCTTAACGCCTATATCGGCAATGAAGTCTGCAATAAAATCAGCGACTCGATAAATTTCTTGTCCGCTCATGCTTCCATCCAATAGGTGAGTGATGTTTTACGCGCCTTGTTTGCCATAATCGCTTCGTCTATATAGTAAGAGTCATTCACCACATGGGTTGTGGAGATTTCTTCAATCACCGCACCTGTCTTGCTCACCCAAGCATGACGAGTACCTGGTTCTACAGTAACCACATCGCCAGGACGGCAAGTTTGCTCTTCCCCGTCTAGACTAAGCACCACTTCACCATACAAGACATGAAATGTCTCTTCTTTAATTTTGTGGAATTGTTCTGGATGACATTGACCTGGCAAGGTCACCAACAGTTTTTTACAGTAATCTCGGTTCACAACGGTAATCAATGTGAGTCCGACTTCATCAAACTTATCTAAACCATAGTGGTGTGAAATATCGAGATCTGCACTGCCTGGTACGACGACATGACTATCTTTCAAAAATTGATTCACACGTTGCACAATATTTAATACTTTTGCACGCGTTTCTATCCGCTCAGAATTGGTTGGTGATATGGCGATATTGGGAAGAATATCTTCTTTAGCATTAAACTGGCTATATTTAGACCAGTCATTAGCTGTATATTGCCCTTGCTCTGGGGGAAAGGCAAAGTATGTATTATCAGCAGTTAGTAACTCACCTTTTTTGATAACTCTTTTCGCAAAAACGCCACGCTGTAATGAACGTAAACTTGCAGACTCAACGGGGTTATTATTTTGTCTCGTACTACCATTGCCACAAATAGTCAGTGCCTGCTGTGCAGCACTTAACCAAGCATCAAGTTGCTCTGGTGAGGTTGAATACGTATTTAAAGCATACGTTTCGGTTGCAAGCCCTACATGCTTTTCAAAAATGTTCACACCCTTTGCAATCGCTAATTTAATGATATCCACGTTATCTGGGTTCTCATGTGTTGAAAAGCCAATGCGTGTGTTTGGATAACGTGCTTTTAATAAGTCTACCTGAGACAAGTTCATATGCTCATCAGGCGTTGGGTACTCTCCCACACAATGCAAAATAGCAAACTCTTTTTGACGATGGGCAAAAAAACTGACTACACTATCAATCGTATCCAAAGATGCACCTGCGGTCGATGCGATAATTGGCTGTGACGTTTCTATGATACGCTCCAACAGTGGCCAATCGCCAAATGAACAGCTCGCCACTTTAATCATATCTAGTTTTTGCGATTCAATTAAGGCAACTGAGGCTTCATCAAAAGGTGTTGCCATGGTCAAAAAACCTTCTGATTTCATCTCTGCAATCAGCGCCTCGAAGTCTTGATTAGTCAAGCGAGTTTCTGAAAATCGCTTGATGTATTTAATGTCGTCACGACCCTGCATATCAGGATGAATAAAGGTATCTAAATCACGATATTGCAACTTAAATGCAAACTGAAAAGGATACTTGCGACAAACTTCACCAAACGCGCGAATGAGGTTAATGCCATGCTTGACGTCACCCATGTGATTATTAGCCATTTCCAATATAAATAACGGTGCAGGAATTTTGTTCATCATTCTTTTTTCATCTCTATTATTCATCAAAACCAACCCCAAAAAACAACTGTATTTTCTCAGCGATAAAATCTAACATCGCTAAACTAATACCAGGATAAATACCAACCCAGAAACTATTCAGCATTGCATTATCGGTGTTACTTAAATCACCACTGACTCTATATTGTCGCCCTTTCATATAAGGCTGCTTGATTAAGTTTCCTGCAAAAAACAAGCGTGTACCGATTTTATGTTGGTCTAAGTAATCAATCATATCCACGCGGTTTGTCTGTGCCTCAGGCTTGAGGGTCATCAAAAATCCAAACCATGACGGATTGCTATTCACTGTTGCTTCAGGTAACAAAATAAATTCTGAGCAAGATTGTAATTTCGTTTTCAGGTATGCAAAATTCGCTCTTCTAGTGGCAATAAACTGGTCAAGTTTATCCATCTGCGCCAATGCACAGGCAGCTTGCATATCGGTAATTTTTAAGTTGTATCCTAAATGGGAATAGGTGTACTTATGATCATAACCCTTAGGCAAATCACCTAGTTGTTGGCAGAAGCGTTTACCACATGTGTTGTCTTTACCTGGCGAGCAGTAACAATCGCGACCCCAATCCCTAAAAGATTCAGCTATAGACTTAAGCTTTGAGTTATTAGTCAATACGGCACCACCCTCACCCATGGTAATGTGATGTGCTGGATAAAAACTTAATGTTGCAATATCGCCAAAAGTACCTACTAGCTGACCGTTAAATGTAGCGCCCAATGCATCACAACAGTCTTCAATTAACCATAATTGATGTTGTTCACAAATCGCCTTGATTTTATTTAAATCAAATGGATTACCTAGTGAATGCGCTAACATAATCGCCTTGGTTTTAGCACTTATTGCTGCTTCAATCTTACTGCTATCAATATTATGGGTGGCTAACTCAATATCAACAAAGACTGGAACTGCGCCATATTGCAGAATTGGATTAACTGTTGTTGGAAATCCAGCCGCAACAGTAATAACTTCATCACCAGGTTGAATAGCGCGTTCGCCAAGTCTGGGTGAGGTAAGCGCCATAAAAGCTAATAGATTAGCGGAAGACCCCGAATTGGTTGTTAGTACGTGCTTAATACCTAAATGTTGTGATAAGCGACTTTCAAATGCTGCATTGAAGCGACCTGTCGTTAACCAACCATCTAATGAAGCTTGCACCATATGATTAAGCTCATCACCGTCAATTACCTTGCCAGAAGGCGGTATAACATCATTGTCACCCTCAAACACTTGCTCTTCATATTGTAAGGCTGCAAACTCAGCAACTAAGTCTGATATCTTCTTTCTTATCGCTAAGCTTTTTGCTGGGTGCTTGTCTATTGGCGGCTTAACGTACGTATTAGCCTTTGCAATTGCCTCAATATTAATCACGCAGCTGTCCATCGATCGCCCCTATGCAGTTGATATTGCATAATTTGATTTAGTGTGTAGGCTTTCATATCCTCATCATTTTGGTAAGCTTGATACCAACTGACAACATAAATAACAGCATCTTCAATGTTCCAGACTGGGTACCATCCTAATTTGCTATGTGCCTTAGAACACTCTAATCTGAGATAGCCAGCTTCATGTTGGGCGTCTGGATTGTTTTGAACCAAATAAGTGACATCCTGCCCCCAATGTGTGGCTAATCGCTCAACTAGCCAACCAGTGCTTTTTGTGTCGGTTTCATTAGGGCCAAAATTCCAAGCCTCAGCGTAATGCTTACCATCCACAAACAATCTTTGCGCCAATAGCATATATGCGCTTAATGGTTCTAATACGTGTTGCCATGGACGGATTGAAGCAGGATTTCTTAATTGTAGACCTTTTTTATTTGTGAATGCATTGACCACATCTGGAATCAATCTATCAACCGCCCAATCACCGCCGCCAATCACATTGCCTGCCCTTGCTGTTGCAATTGCTACGCCATGCTCGTGATATTTTTCAGGGTTAAAAAATGAATTCCGATATGAATTTACAACAAGCTCGACACAGCCCTTACTACTGCTATATGGATCAAATCCGCCGATTGGATCATTCTCACGATATCCCCAATGCCATTCTTTGTTGTCATAACATTTATCACTGGTCACAATCACAACTGATTTAACCGACGTGCTTCTTCTCACAGCTTCAAGCAAATTTACCGTGCCCATGACGTTTGTCGCATAGGTTTCTGCAGGGGTCTGATATGACTGCAAAACTAGCGACTGAGCTGCTAAATGCAGAACGATTTCTGGCTTTGCATCTATCAGAGATTTCGCTAAGAAATCAGCATCGCAGACATCACCATAAATGGATCGCATAGCATCACCCACATTGGCTATTTCATACATATTCGTCTCACTGGGTGGACTTAAGGAGTATCCAGTGACTTGCGCCCCTAAAGATTGCAACCACAATGAAAGCCATGCACCTTTAAACCCAGTATGCCCTGTTATAAATACGCGCTTGCCGTGCCAAAACGCTTTATTCTCTGAATCAGCATGCATTAGCACTCTCCCATACTTTCCATGGTGCCTTTTGCTCAGTACAAAGCTGCTCGAGATAATTTTTATCTCGCATCGTATCCATAGGCTGCCAAAATCCTCGATGGAACCAAGCTTGCAATTCATCTTGTTGTGTTAAACGTTCAAGTGGTTCTTTTTCCCAAATAGTTTCATCACCATTTATTAGGTCAATCACTTTTGGCGAAAGAACAAAATAACCCCCATTAATCCAGGCACAATCACCATTGGGTTTTTCTTGAAACTTTGTAACGGTATTTCCTTTGAATGAAATCGCACCAAAACGACCCGGCGGTTGAGTGGCTGTAATAGTAGCTAACTTGCCACTTTGCTGATGAAACTTAATCAATTGCGCTATATTGATATCGGCAACGCCATCCCCGTATGTGAAGCAAAAGTCTTCATCGCCGATATAATCTTTTACTCTCTTTAATCGTCCACCTGTCATGGTATGCTCACCGGTATCCAGCAATGTCACTTTCCATGGCTCTGCTTTATTTTGATGCACCTGCATTTGATTGCGTTGAAGATCAAATGTCACATCAGACATATGCATAAAATAATTAGCGAAATATTCTTTAATGACATAGCCCTTGTATCCAAGACAAATGATGAAGTCATTCACGCCATAGTGTGAATATATCTTCATGATATGCCAAAGGATCGGCTTACCACCAATCTCTATCATCGGCTTAGGTTTTAAGTGTGATTCTTCACTAATACGCGTTCCGAAACCACCGGCTAAAATCACAGCTTTCAATTAGTACTCCTAATTGATTATTGAATAGTTAAATTAGACTATATTTACCGCACATCCAATCGGACAATAAGATGGCTTATCACCCTTTTTTTCACCTAAACCGTCAAGAGTTGTAAAGTATTTATTCTAGGTGCCGTTATATCAATCAAGGAATTCATTAACCACATTTTGATGAAATGTGGGTGATGACTATGTGACAATAAATCATGATTTAGGTAAAAAATGGGACATATCACACTGGGTGCAGGTTTAGAAATGAATACTTTT
>JBFIDU010000019.1:0-13759 GCA_041603755.1 Methylophilaceae bacterium | reverse complement strand
CCCTTTATTGTGGCAAAAAGCCTTGCCAATAGAGGAGGTTGATACACCAGGGCTGCATGCGTTAATTAAAGATATGGAAGACACCATGGCTCATCTTAATGGCGCTGGACTTGCCGCACCGCAAATAGGGGTAAGTCAGCGGTTAGTTATTTTTGGCAATAAGGATGAGACAGTAAAAAATCCACGCTATCCAGACGCCGACCATGTGCCTTACACAGTATTAATTAACCCTATCATTCGGCCTATAGGTGAGGAAATGGAAGATGGATGGGAAGGCTGCTTATCTGTACCAGATATGCTTGGTGTTGTGCCTCGTTATCAATCTATCCATTATTGGGGTATTGACCAGTATGGTAAACCTATTGATCGGACCGTAAATGGTTTCCATGCAAGAGTGGTTCAGCATGAGTGCGACCACCTTGATGGGGTGTTATATCCCATGCGAATCAAAAATTTTAAACAATTTGGCTTTAAAGATGCACTTTTTCCTGATTTGGATATTCACGACACGTAATTCTTTGCTATAATTCGCCCTTCTCGGAAGAGTGGCAGAGCGGTTTAATGCAACAGTCTTGAAAACTGTCGTGGGTTCACGCCCACCGTGAGTTCGAATCTCACCTCTTCCGCCAAGATACAAACATAAACGCCACTTTCGTGGCGTTTTTCATTTAAAGCGCATATCGTTTCATCTGCTAATAGAATATCCGTATTGGAAGCGGCTAATTGAATCTCTAAATCTCTAAATTTTAAATTAACGTTACTATTTCTGCATCAGTAGAATTAATTGGGATATAACTGTCAATCTAACTGCCTATCTTGGGTTTTTATTTTTTCGGGAATGTTTTTGTTTTCATTTTTTGTAGTATGACAACCTGATATTAAGAATGAAGCAGCTAATATCAAAGCTATAAACACCTTATTATATTTATGCATAGAACACCCCTTCGTTTGTTACTTTCGTAAATTTTATCACGGTTAATTTGATGTGATACTACGAGGCAGCTAACGTTGGTGCACTGATAGAACTAGGCGATGACATCTTCTAATATTAAGACAGCAACTTGTAAAAAAGCCAGCTATGCTAATTTTCACTTCTGGTGTCATGATAGTTAAGCTCATATTGCAACTTGTAATCACTATTTCTTATTGTTCTGCGATTAATTTTTCATCATTTAATCGTCGTCGATAATTTTCTAACTTGTTTTGATAATCTTCAGCATCACCATAATCTAGAAATTGAATGTAGCGGTTGTGTGTGCCAATTATTTTGTGTGCATGTTTGATAGGGCAAAAATATTGCTCTGTTCTTGCAACAATTTCGTTAATATATGCAATGATGCCAGCACCATATGCACAGTAACTACAATGAAATTTTTCTATAAAGTTTAGATAGTTAAGATGATGTCTGTCAAAAACAACATAGTCACTACGTCGTACTTTTTTGACTCCATAAATTGGGAAGCAAGTGACTTGATAGAATGTTATGAATACATCTGCAATAACTAATGGAATAATCATGCTGTAAATTATTGGACCAGTTAGTAAGTTTTGTGGCCTGTTAGTAACCAGCCAGTTATAAAAATTTCTTTTTAATCTTTTGTGGGTATCTTTAATCGATTTTTCAAACTCGATTCGTTTCCCTTTTATTTCAAAAAATATACTTGATGGCTGTTCGCTTAGTGCTACTCTTAACTCATCCTCTAACTTAGTAATTTGACTTAATAGCTCATTGACTCGGTCATTCATTCATGTTCCCCGGCACATTAAGATTAGCTACAATCTCGTTGAGATCTACAGTCTCTAAATAGTCCGGAATATAGGTTTCCCAATCTAATTGTTCCTTGATTCGTAATCGCAGTGCATCTGCCGCTATTGGCTCGCCGTGTGTAATAAACGTTTGTTTAGGCGGTTGATCAAAATGCTTGAGCCAATCCATAATTTCATTAACATCTGCGTGAGCTGATAAGCTGTTAATTGAGCTGACCTCTGCACGCACAGGAACATACTCACCATGAATTTTAATTTCTTTTGCACCCTCGATCATTGCGGCTCCTCTAGTTCCACCTGCTTGAAACCCTGAAAATAGTATGGTGTTGCGTGCATCGGGAGCAAAGGCCTTAAAATGGTGGATAACGCGCCCGCCAGTACCCATGCCACTGCCAGCGAGAATAATCATAGGCCCTTTTCGAAGGTTAAGTTTTTTTGAATCTTCAACGTTGGTAATTATTTTAGGCGTATTACATAGCGCTTCAGATTGCGCTACAGATAATCGATGTTCACCTGGGTGGTTATCAAAAATAGCGGTGGCCTCTAATGCCATTGGGCTATTAAGATAGACTGGTAAATCGTTTGGAATAATATGTTTCGATTTGAGTAAATGGATGTAATAAAGCAGTATTTGAGCACGTCCGACAGCAAAACTAGGAATGATGATAGTACCGCCACGCTGAATAGTACGATTAATGACATCAGCTAGCTTATCTAGCGGGTCTTCTGTTTCATGTGTTCGATCTCCATAGGTTGATTCGATCACTAAGTAATCAACATTTTTTACAATCGCGGGCGCTTTCATGATTAAGTCGTTTTGACGGCCTAAGTCACCAGAGAAAAGGATGGATTCTTGATGATTGTTGATATAGACCATCGCAGCACCAAGAATATGACCTGCGTTTAATAAATGAAATTTTAAAGAACCACCCAGTGTCTGTTCTTTTTCCAAATCTACTGCGCGTAAAAGTTGTAAACTGCGTTGAGCATCATCTGGTGTGTACAATGGTAGCGCTGGCTTGTGCTTAGAAAAACCATGCTTATTCATGTAAGCAGCTTCTTGTTCTTGTAGTCTTGCACTATCCATGAGTAAGACTTCACACAAGTCGCGCGTGGCCGATGTACAGTATACTGGCCCGCTAAAACCATTTTTTACCAGTAATGGTAAATATCCAGAGTGATCTATATGGGCATGCGTAAGGATAACAGCATCTATTTTTTTGGGGCTGAAAGGTAAAGGTTTCCAATTTCGTAAGCGTAATTGTTTAAAACCCTGAAATAGTCCACAGTCGACAAGTATGTTTTTACCATCAGCTTTTAAAAGGTATTTAGAACCAGTAACGGTACCAGTCGCACCAAGGAATTGTAGATAAAATTCTGATTTCATTGGTTTCTTTTTTGTAAGTTATAAATGTATTGTATACCAACAAAGAACAGTTGTTGTATATTTGAATGCTAGATAATCGGGGTTGTTCTGTTTTGTTATGACAGCGTGTGATTGGCAGCAACAATTGCAGTAGTTGTTTAGCATGGCGTGACATACAAATTTCAACCACCTGCACGGCGTGGTATAAGGTTGTTCATCCTATGCTATGAAGCACTAAAAAAGACTAAAGTGTATAGGTCTTTAATGATTGCGGTAAACTCTCTCTTCTGCGCTAAACCAGTAGTGCTCAGGTGATTCTTTAAAGCCATCTTGTTCCGCTAGCGCATAAGCTTCTTCTCTGATAAGTCTTTGAAGCTCATTTTCGAACGCAACCGGAAACTTACCACTTGGTTGTGCTAATTGTTTTAAAGTATGTTGAAAATCTTTTACCGATTTCTTGGCGCTGTTGTTCATCATATTTACTCACTTTCATTGAGCTGGCCATAAAAAAACAATTCTCTTATGTTTTTTGTTATCAATATTTACTTTGTATTCTTTGCTTATGCCTCTATGTTCAGCAGTAATTAGATATCTGTTATCAGGTAAGTTAACAAGTAAAAATGGACCATCCGTATGGACATCTAAGAATTTTTTCTCTTTTTTTGTATCTGTGATGACAACTCTGACATCAGCTATATAATTTTCTTTTTCATACTCATCTGACTTTTCTACCAATACAACTTCTAGCGGGAATTTATTGGCAATACTTTTCATCAGTTCTACTTCATCGATACAAACTCCACCAGAAACATAGCTAATCGCTGCATCTTCAGGGGTAGTTGTTGGCATGAGGTTAAACTCCTCAGCATCACACTGGTATGACGCCTGATCGGGCACCCCAGCTTTCGCTTCTTCAGCCACACTAATCGTCGGAATTGAGAAACAGGTAAGCATCAACAGTTTAATTAATAAAGATAAATTTTTTTTCATCACCAATCCTTTACTTGCTTATTTTGTAGTAATTATTTAAGTCTAAATCATATATCCTAACTATAGTGTGAATTCTAATTGTTTGTTATCCGTGTAAACACTTATAACTTTATTAAGAACAAAACCGTAGATTAATACACAACGTAATAATAAGTTATGTTGATACATTTATTTATATGATTGACGTGGCGAGTATTTTTCGCGTATTGCGCTTCTGAAGCAAGCGATGAAAATCACTGTGGGTTCACACTTGCTTCATGAGCAATTCAAGCTAGCTGAGTGAACAGCCTTACTTCACATTAATTGTTTGTTTAGATGTTGCTTTGCTCTTAGGTAAGGTTACTTCTAGTACACCATCTTTCAGTGTTGCTGCAATTTTTGAAACATCAATATTGCTGGGAACAGATATTGATCGAGCAAAGGAAGCGCTTTGTATTTCATGGCGATGGTATTCGCCTTCTTCTTTTTCTTCTTCTGTTTTTGTTTGTCCTTTGATAAGCAGCATATTATCGTTAAGGCTTACTTCCACATCCTTTTTATCTAAACCTGGCAGCTCAGCACGAACCAACATATGGTTTTTACGATCAATTAAGTCTATTTTAGGAAGTCGAGTGCCTTCAATTTCAATGCTGGGAAAATCACGCATATTCCACATCGTTGGAAGATTCCAACCATTGCCAAAAAAACGATCAAATGCCTTTTCCATCTCCAGAATAGGGTGCTTTAATAATGAACCTTCGTTTGCATCTTTATTTTTCACTGGGATACTACCCTTGTTCGCCATCTCTCGTCTCCTTAAAAATATCCAACTAAAAAGTCGGTAGCGGTTTAAGTGTTGAAGCGTACACTTTAGCTTGGCAGACCACTACCGATAATATTAATTTACAGATGAAAAGGTCGGTTTAGAATGCGTGCTAACACGTAAGGGTTAGCCCTTAGGCAGGCATATATTACTCTCTGATGTAAGTTCCTAAAGATTAGATTTTATTCTTGATGCTTTTTGCATATACTGAAAGCTAGACCCTATATTTGACTGAAGATTTGACGAAATTGTTAAATAATTTAAGCTTTTCTACACTTTTTAATTCAATCGCTGACGCAACTTTACTTGTTGATGAGCGAGGCCAAATTGTATTGGCTAATGAGTCAGCAGAGCAACTGTTGGGTTTTAGTGTAGATGAACTGAAAGGGCTTGGTGTTGAAGCGCTAATTCCCAACATGTATCGAGAGCATCATGTTTATCTACGGCATGATTTTTTAAAAAATCCTGCAAAGCGCTCTATGGGTAAGGGAAGAAATCTGGTTGTATTGACAAAAAACGGTAGTGAGCTGCCTGTTGATATTAGTCTAAGCCCGATAAATAGTAACGAAGAAAAGTTTGTTTTAGTTACGTTTCATACAATTAATCGGTTACTTGAAGTTGAGTCTTCACTCAAATCTAGTGAAGAGCGCTTGCGGCTAGCTAAAGCATCAGCAGGGCTTGGTGTTTTTGATATAGATCTCGAACTTGATGTTGCGCAATGTGATACCTTGGTTTGTAAATTATTCGGCTTTCAAAGGAATATACGAATTACGTATCAATGTTTTGTTGATGCAATTGATGTAATCTACCAACCTAAATGGCATGCGATGTTTGAAAAGGCAACCGCCTCATCCAATGATGGAGATTATCAAATAGAGTTTCGCGTCAATAATCAACAAAATCAGACTAAACATTGGTTGTATGTTGCGGGCAGAGTTTTTTTTAGCAAAGATCAAGCAGTACGTATGGTTGGTGTGGTGCAAGACTCAACTAAACAAAAGCAATTGCAGCAGAAGTTGAATGAACAACGGATTGAATTAGAGACGTTATTTAAAACACAAATTGCGATACAAACAGCATCTGCAATTGCACACGAAATTAATCAACCGCTGGCTGCAATATCCGCTTACAGTGAAGTGGCGCTATTTGCCTTAAAATCAGAACAACCAGATTTTGAGCGATTAAATCGTAGTCTGTTAGGGTGTGTTGCCCAGGCTCATCGTGCTGGTAAAAGCTTACATGAACTGATGGAATTTTTGCAAAAAGGGAAGGTTGAGCTCGAGCCGATTGATTTAAATGAAGTGGTACTTGAAGCACTCGATATTACCCAGCATAATGGCTACGGTGGATTCAAGTCGCTGCTTGACTTGGAGCCTAATTTACCAAAAGTACTCGCTAATCACACTCAATTACAAAAAGTACTTGTCAATTTATTACGCAATGGCGTTGAGGCAGCCCAGAATATAGGAGTGCCAATTGCAGAAATTCAAGTATTGGTGCGGACACATGCGGAATTAAATATGGCAGAAGTGATTATTCAGGATAATGGTCCTGGTTTGACAAATGAAGTTAAGGAACGGATTTTTGAACCATTTTTTACCACCAAGGAACATGGAGTAGGAATGGGATTGGCTATTAGCCGTTCATTGATTGAGGCATGTGGTGGCCAACTATGGTTCGATATTAATCATCGTGATGGTGCTGCTGTTCATTTAACCCTACCATTTGCAAAAAATGAAACAATAAGCAATCTATGACAAACGCGACTATTTTTATTGTTGATGATGATCCTGCTGTGCTTGATGCACTCTCTATGATGGTGGAGCAGGAGGGATACTCTGTTAAAACCTTTGCATGTGCTGAAGCCTTTTTATCTGCTTATCAACAAGAGGTGCTTGGCTGCGCTGTGTTGGACGTTCGAATGCCACAAATAAATGGTTTAACACTTCAAAAAATGATGGCTGACAAAGGCATCCTTTTACCAATCATTTTTCTCACTGGTCATGGCGATATTCCAATGAGTGTTGATGCAATAAAAGCAGGTGCATATGACTTTTTGACAAAACCTGTAACGAGAGAAAAGTTACTAGCCTCTATACGTCCTGCAATCATAGAGAGTGACAAGAAGTTATCACAGTATGCAAGTATTCAAGAAGCTAAAGATTTGATTGAAAGTCTCACAGATCGTGAAAAAGAGGTCATGCTATTAGCAGTAAATGGCTTTCCTAACAAAGAAATTGCAAGACGGTTAAGTATTAGCCACCGTACAGTAGAGATTCATAAATCTAAAATTATGCATAAAACTGGCGCGATTAACTTATTGGATTTAGCCAGTATTGCTCGTGAAGGTGGTGCGTTCGATTAGCTTGATAGCAGAATAACGGTAACTTCTATGCCGTAAAGATTTCAATATAGGTGCTTGCGCGGATTATATCGCTGCTCAATTATTGTTACTTTAATAAATGTCAGTATATCCGATTCATATTGTGAATTGAGGTCTGGTTTGAGTAATAAAATGAGTGAACTTAATGTATGCGAAGCGATTCTAGCAAGAAGGTCTGTTCGTGCTTACACCGCACAAAAAGTTGAGGTAAAGAAGATACGCAGCCTCATAGAGGCTGCAGTAAGAGCACCTACATCAATGCATCTTGAGCCATGGGCGTTTGCCATCATACAAGACAAAGTAATGCTAGAGCAATTGTCTGATATTGCAAAAGAGAGACTAAGCAACAGTTCAAAACAACCTCTAGAATTGAGCGATGATTTAATCCAGCCTGATTTTAATGTCTTTTATAACGCTAATACCTTAATCGTCATCTGCGCCAACACTGAAAATCCTGATGCGTTTGCAGATTGCTGGATGGCAGCTCAAAATTTAATGCTTGCAGCACATGCAATCGGACTTGGTTCTTGCGTCATTACTCAGGCTTTACCTGCATTAAACGATACGAACATGAAACCACAGCTTGGCATTTCAGCACATTATGAGGCAATTGCACCTATCGTAATTGGTTACTCTGATAAGGAATCTCAAACTAGCCGACGGAAGCGCCCGTTGATTTTATCTTGGATAGAAACTGATTCTGAACACTAATAAAGGAGATTGGATGATGTATAAGAAAATTTTATGTCCCGTAGATGGAAGTGAGACCTCAAATCGCGGCATGCAAGAAGCAATCAAGCTTGCTAACGATCAGCATGCGAATTTAATGTTTATCCATGTTGTTGATGCTTACTTTCCAATTATAGATGGTGTTGGCAACTTTATTCCTGTCGATATTAAAGAGGTTTTAAATGAAAATGCACAGGCTGTCATCGCTGAAGCAAAAAAAATTGCAAAAAGTGCTGGCATTGAAGCAGAGTCAAAGGTGTTGGATAGCGTCGGCGGTAGACCATCAGCCAGTATTGTCGATTATGCAAAAACGTGGCCAGCAGATATCATCGTGATGGGAACACATGGGTTGCGCGGTATTAATCGTGTCGTGATGGGTAGTGATGCAGAAAATGTTATAAGAACTAGTTCAGTACCAGTATTGCTGGTTAATATGGTCAATAATAATTAATTTAAAATGTATTTCCCTTAGGAGATAACGATATGAGCTGCTAACACTATCTATTAAAATTGTATAAGAAAAAAGTCTGTGATAAACAAGGTAGATGTCAGTGCGAAATAGCTTAAAAATCGCAACATTCAATATTCATAAAGGCGTTAGTAGTTTCAATACGCGTCTGGTCCTTAATAAACAACGTGAGTTAGTCAGAAAGCTGCATGCCGATATTGTTTTTCTGCAAGAGGTTAGAGGAGAGCATAGTAGGCATAGCAAGTTAACTTTAAATACACAGTATGAATTCCTTGCTGATAGTATCTGGCACAATTATGCTTACGGGAGAAATGCCGTTCTTTCCAGTGGACACCATGGCAACGCTATTTTGTCCAAGTATCCTATTATTAAATGGGAAAATGAAGACGTCTCTGCAAGTTTTGTAGAACAAAGAGGATTGTTGCATTGTGAAATTAGTGTGCCAGGCTGGCATGACAATCTACATTGTATTTGTGTACATTTTGGGTTGTTTTCCCTATGGCGTCGCAAACAGTTAAAATCTTTGAATGCGCGCATTAATCAGCTTGTCCCAAAAAATGCACCACTCATTATTGCAGGTGATTTTAATGATTGGAAACAAGAGGCAGGTTTGCTGTTGTCTGAGCAGCAGCATTTGCAAGAGGTGTTTAAAATGACTCATGGTGCGCATGCTAGAAGTTTTCCTTCACTTTTGCCAATGTTTAAATTAGATCGTATTTATGCGCGTGGCTTTACTATTGAGCACTGCCAAGTGCACAGCGGTGCAGTGGTTGCTAATTTATCTGATCATGCCGCATTAACTGCTGATTTAGTACGCTTATGAGCCGGTTTCTAGCAGACAATCAAATTAGCCTGCTATGTAATGGAGCAGATTATTTCCCAGCACTGATTTCCGCTATTCATCATGCAAAGCACGAAATTTATCTACAAACATATATTTTTGATCTAGATAAAACAGGTGAGCGTGTAGGAGAGGCACTCCAACAAGCTGCAAAAAGAGGGGTTTGTGTCTATTTATTGCTTGATGGCTTTGGCTCACGGACACTGTCAAAAACATATGTAAAAGCGGTAAGAGATGCTGGCGTTGAGATTCTTTTTTATCGACCAAAAATTTCCCCATGGACATTAAAACGCAGCCGACTAAGACGTTTACATAGCAAAGTCAGTGTTATTGACGGAGTAACAGCTTTTGTCGGTGGCATCAATATTATTGATGATGACAATACGCCTTCACATACTCCACCGCGAATTGACTATGCTGTCCAGATAAACGGTCCATTGATAAAGGATATTCATGCGAATGTTAAATCCATCTGGAAGGGTGTATGTCGTAGACAGTTTCATCAAACAAGACAAATTGCATTTAATATGGCGCATAAGCAGTCAGATGTAGGAAACGTGCGTGCAGCATTCTTGGTTCGTGATAATGTTAAACACCGTCGTGATATCGAAGATGCATATTTATCTGTTATTGAATCTGCCAAGTCAGAAATTACGATTGCCAATGCATACTTTCTGCCTGGGTTACGGTTTAGGCATGCATTAAGAAATGCTGTCGATAGAGGGGTAAAAGTAACATTATTGTTACAACAGCGCACAGAGTATTTTTTTCTAGACTTCGCCACTAGAGCGCTCTATACCAGCTTGTTATCACATGGTATACATATTTATGAATATCATAAAAGTCACATGCATAGCAAAGTTGCTGTTATCGATCAACGTTTTTCGATTATAGGCTCCTCTAATATTGACCCATTTAGCTTATTTTTATCATTAGAAGCAAATCTAATCATCGATGACCAATCATTTACTGATCAACTAGCGCAGCATTTGAAGCAAACGATTGATACTGGTGCAATATTGATCACTAAAGACGAATGGCAGAAGCATCATTATGTTAAGCGCTTAATGTCATGGTTCGTTTATGGTTTTGTTAAAGTAGTGTTGGGAGCGATTGGCTATCCAGAGCATGCATAAAACAAGATGATGTAAGTGCTAGAACGTAGAGACAAAAAGGTCGTTGGCCACTATTATAAAAGCATTCTGATGGGCGCTTAAAGGAGACTATGATGACAGACAGTAATAAAAAACTGATTAAAGATATAAAAGTTGTATTAGCTGACTTGGAACAGGTACTAAGCGATGTCAAAGATAAATCTAGTAAGGAGGCTACGGAATTAAAAGATAGTTTTGAAGCAAAGCTAGAAAGGACAAAAGAAAAATTGATTACTGCAGAGCAAGATTTATTAAATAAAGAGCAAATTGCCGCTGAAATGACCGATAGTTATGTACGATCAAATGCATGGAAGGTTATTATTGCTGTTGCAATAGTGAGTTTTTTTATAGGTTATTATGCTTAATTTTTACTGACAGAAATTGTGGTTAGGTAAGCTTTTTACCTATACTTTAACGATAAAAAAGAAAATGGCTTATCCATGCGTTCTATCTTAATCGCTTTATCTTTTTTTTCAGTGATTGTTTTATCTATATGGTACTTCTCTAAGCCTGAGCCATTATATGTCACCTTGACTGCTGTAAAACCAGGGTCAGTAGAAGCGACCGTTGCCAATACCAGAGCTGGTTCTATTGAGGCGTGTCAGCGGACTAGGCTTTCACCAATAATAGGTGGCCGAATTGATTATCTTGGTGTTAAAAAAGGTGATCATGTCAAAAAAGGTCAAGTACTCATTCGGCTGTGGAATGATGACCAACAAGCACAAAATAATCTAGCATTGGCACAAGTCGAAACATCTCGTAAGCGATTAAATGAGGTTTGCAGCATGGCTGATAGTGCAGAGCGTGAGGCAGCCAGAATGGAAAAGCTGCGAGTCCGTGGCTTTATATCCGAGGGTGCAGAAGAAAAGGCAAGGTATGAAGCACAATCTCGTCGTTCAGCTTGTGATGCCGCAAAAACTGATATAAAACAGGCGTTAGCTAGAGTAAACATTACACAGGTTGAACAGGGCAGGACAGTTTTGACTGCTCCATTTGATGGGGTTGTGGCAGATATAGTAGGTGAGCTTGGTGAATACACAACACCGTCGCCACCAGGCGTTGCTACGCCACCTGCCATCGACTTAATTGACCCATCTTGTTTGTATGTTGAGGCGCCAATGGATGAAATTGATGCGCCTAAGATTAAAGTAGGGCAGCCTGCTCGGATAACATTGGATGCGTTACCAAACCAAATATTTTCAGGAGTGGTTAAGCGTGTAGCACCCTATGTTGTAGCTGTAGAAAAACAGGCGCGCACTGTTGATATAGAAGTTTCATTTGAACACGAACAAGATACGCAAACCTTATTAGTGGGATATAGCGCTGACGTGGAGGTGATTCTGGAGCGGCGTGACAATGTACTCAATGTGCCTACAGCAGCGTTGATAGACGGAAATAAAGTACTGGTTTATCAACCCAAAACACACAAACTAGAAGAACGTATTTTGACTTTAGGCGTGACTAATTGGGAGCGTTCCGAAGTAATAGATGGCTTAAAAGAAGGTGATCAAGTAGTCACATCTTTAGAGCGTGATGGTGTCAAAGCGGGCGCGACGGTCACACCTGCACCTGCTGATAGCTAATCATGAACAACGCAAAAGTGCTTATTGAGCTTAAAGATATCAATCGTACTTTTCAATTAGGCGATAGTGTTGTGCATGCACTACGTGATGTTAACTTATCGATTAAACAAGGTGAGTATATCTCAGTAATGGGCCCCTCTGGCTCTGGAAAATCGACACTTTTAAATCTGTTAGGGTTATTAGATCAACCCAATAGTGGTACTTATTTGTTAGACGGAACAGATATAACGACATTAGATCAAGATGCACAGGCAAAACTCCGCAGTGAACGTATTGGGTTTATTTTTCAAAGCTTTCATTTAGTGCCACGATTATCTGCTGCAGCGAACATTGAATTACCGTTAATGCTTGCTGGTGTCAACTCAGCAGACAGAGCCGCACGCGTATCAGAGGCGCTAGCAAACTACGGTCTCACGGATCGCGCCAGCCATAAACCCAATGAGTTATCTGGAGGGCAGCGCCAACGCGTAGCAATTGCACGAGCAACAGTTACGGCACCATCATTGTTATTGGCAGATGAGCCCACGGGTAATTTGGATAGAGTCACAGGGGAGGAGGTCGTTAATTTATTAGAGAGACTTAACCAACAAGGTGTAACGCTTATCGTTGTTACGCATGATCACGCCCTTGGTGCTAGAGCAAATAGGCAAATTAAAATGGTTGATGGTGCAATTGTAGGCGATATCTTTAAAGAGATATGATGAAGTTTATTGATGCAGTAGTGTTTTCCATTGTTGCCATAATTGGTACCCCGCTACGTACTGCATTACTGATTATTGCAATGTCAATCGGTGTCGCTGCTGTCGTCTTGTTGACCGCTTTAGGTGATGGTGCGAGAAAGTATGTTGTCAATGAGTTTTCTTCAATAGGAACAAATCTGGTGATTGTTTTTCCTGGCCGATCTGAAACAGGTGGCTTTAACCCAGCAAATTTAGTCACTAGTACACCACGTGACCTAACAGTGGATGATGCAGCTTCACTTTTACGATTACCAAGTGTGAAAAAAATTTCACCTATTTTAGTGGGCACAACTGAAATCAATGCAGCAGGAAAACTGAGGGAGGCGATGCTAGTTGGTACTAATGATGATTTTTTTGAGGTACGCCATTTAAAGCTTTCTCTTGGGCGTCCGCTCTCTAATTCAGATTTGAGACATGCCAGTGCAGAGGTCGTTTTAGGCGCAGCCATTCGCCAAGATATTTTTGGTAAAAGCAATCCTCTTGGGAAAACTGTTCGTGTGGGAGACAGAAAACTTCGTGTCGTTGGTGTGCTTGAAGAGGGTGGTCGTGGCATGGGGATGACAACTGATGAGTTAGTGATTTTGCCTGTAGCAACAGCACAGGCAATGCTTAACACCAACACTTTATTTCGAATTTTAATCGAATCAAAAAGCCGTGCAGAGATTCAAAAAGTAAAAGAGCAAGTGCTAAAAGCAATCACAATTCGTCATGATGGGGAAGAGGATGTCACTGTCATTACGCAAGATGCTGTGCTTGAAACATTTGATAAGGTTTTAGCAGTGCTCACATTTGGCGTCGCTGGAATAGCAGCAATCAGTTTAGCAGTAGCCGGTATTTTAATCATGAATGTGATGTTGGTATCGGTAACCCAGCGAACGGCAGAAGTAGGATTGCTTAAAGCGCTAGGTGCTACCGCATCAGTGGTTAAACACCTT
>JBFIDU010000018.1:0-13916 GCA_041603755.1 Methylophilaceae bacterium | reverse complement strand
TGACAGATGAAGCCATTCCACCAGTGCATGATTCCGCCAAGGTAAGTATGTATTCATGTTTGAGTAGGGCTTCGCCTAACCTTGTGCTTAATGTTATTAGAGAATCCATAATATCAATTTGATTGTTATCATCGCGTAGATTGCCGCGAGCAGGTCGTCAAACATGACGCCAAAGCCACCTTTCAATTTAGCATCGCATAAGCTAATCGGAAAAGGCTTCCATATATCAAATAGACGAAATAGTATAAAAGCAGCAATCCACCACAACCAATGATTTGGTGTGATAGTGAGCACTAACATCATAGCTACTATTTCATCCCAAACGATGCTGCCATGATCACTGACGCCAATTGATTTTCCAGCCACATCACAAAAATAGATGCCAATGATAAAAGCGGCTGAAATCAAGATTAGCTGCATGTAAAAAGCGTAGCTAGACAATAACCAATAAAGTGGTAATCCGATGAGCGTGCCAAATGTGCCTGGTGCTTTTGGAGCCAAACCACTACCAAATCCCAATGCCATGAAGTTAGCTGGATGTTGAAACAGGAATTTCAAATCAGGATTTTTAGGCAAAGTGCTCATATCCTAAAGTTGATATATTTATCGGCTTGTTCTGGTGCAAAACTGATAGCTTGCCTGTCGTATTAATGCGGCCTATATGTGTTAAAGGTAGTTTCATTTTTTGTGCTAACCATAGAATGGCTTCTCGGCGTTCACGTGATGCGGTAAAACACAACTCATAGTCATCGCCTCCAGCCAGCAAAGCTTTACGCACAATTTCCTCAGATAACCACTGTTTAATTGTTGGAATGCAAGGAATGGCTTCTAATTGAATAATTGCACCAAGTTTTTTATTGTCTGTGCTTGATGCAGTCAATATATGGCCTAAATCCGCAAGCAGACCATCAGATATATCAATGCAGCTTGTGGCTATTTCTCTTAAAGCAGTGCCGATAGCAACGCGTGGCAGTGGTGTATTGAGTGCTTTTAAGCAGGCAAACAAGGTTTTATCTTCTAGCAAAAATTGAGGATTGTTGATGCTAGCAAGCGCCAGAGCAGCGCTACCAAGTGTGCCACTTACCCATATATCTTGATTTTCTTCAGCACCACTGCGTTTTAATGATTTTCCAGTAGGCACTTCACCAATGATTTGCACACCTATATTCAATGGGCCTTTGGTGGTATCTCCGCCAATTAAGTCGACGTGAAAGTTTTTTGCACATGCAAAAAAACCACGCGAGAATTCCTTTAGCCAATATTCTGAAATCTTAGGTAATGTCAGTGCAAGTGTTGCCCATTTAGGTGTCGCGCCCATCGCTGCCATATCGGATATATTGACGGCGAGTGATTTCCAGCCAATATCATATGGTTCTGCATGACTAAAGAAATGCGTACCAACAACTGAAGTATCTGTGGATATTGCTAGTTGGCAACCAGTGGAAGGGCTAATAAGAGCTGCGTCATCGCCAATACCTAAGTCAGTATTTGTGGTTCCTTGGGTAAAGTACTTTTTAATAATGTCAAACTCAGTTGGCATAAGATGACTTCGTTCTGGAATTATTAGTGATGATTTTAATCACAAACATAGCAAGTAAAACGCCTATTACATCCGCCAACCAGTCATAGACGCTTGCAAATCGAGTGGCAGTAAACATTTGTTGCATGATTTCTGTGATTGCACCATAAATAATAAGGTTATTGTAAAGCCACTTGCTGTAATTAGCGTAAGCAAGATAACCAGCCAAAGTTAACATGGCAAAAAGGCATGCGTGGATAACTTTGTCTGAATGTGGAAAGCTAGGCAGTGAACCACTGTACTCCATAAGTAATAGCTTGGTTACAAGTGCAATCAAGCCCCAGAAAATATAAGGTGCATATGGTTTAACGAGGCTGTTGTATTTGATTAAATTCTTCATGTAAGGTGCGATTAATACTTTCTGTTATTCATAAGGTTGCTCTCGAATCCACTTCGTTGCAATCCACTTTTCACCTTCAATCACCGGTGAGCCACCATGTAATGTCAGTGGATCAACTTCGCCATTTGTAGTGTAATAGGAAAAGTATAACGCAGAACCTTTTTTGGGGTAGATGTTTAGGTTGATCTCAGGAAATATTGTCGCGCCACCTGTAATGACATTGTTTAGGTACATGATGATGGTGATAATGCGCTGACCACCTTTCTGCATATTTGCTTGACCACCTTGATTGTCAGGAAAGTAATCAAAATGTGGTTTGTATTCTCCACCATTTGCATAGTTAAGTATTTGTATGCCTTCACCATGATTAACTGGCATGCCAGTGATTTCACTAATTCTGTTTTCTATTTTTTTTACCAGTGCATTTTGACCTACTGAAAAGTAAGTGCCTTGGCTGGTTCTTGCATGATGGTTAATACCTTCACCCGTTTTATCATCAACAACTGTAGATGTTGTAAGCGTACTCTTTGATAGTGAACATAGTTCATCGCACTCAGCGTCTGTCATAAAGTTGTCCAACAAAACCACATCTGGCGCGGTGCTGCGCATCATTACCTGCATTCGCTGTCCATCTCTGGTCTCTAGCGTATTCTCTAGCTGGAAAAGGTAACTGCTTTCTTTAGTTTGTTTAGCTGGCAACTGACGCGCGACAGTGTCTTTGTAGGCACTGTTCACTGAATTAGGGTGCTGGCTTGCCTCATAGATGTTTAGGTTCAAGTGAGCAGCTTCTTCTTCAATCCCTGCCTCTATCATGACGCTGAGCATATCAGCTTTGTTGAAGCCACGAGCGAAATTGTCTCTTATCCATTGTTGCCAAGATTCATTTAGGATATAGGCCAAAACAAGTCACTCACTATTTCTTTTTTGGACGAAAACTTTTGACAATATGCGCATCGGTTTCTATCCACGGTGCACCAATTAAATCTAAACAATAGGGCACGGCTGCGAAAATGCCATGAACGATGCTATTGCCTGCATCGTCTTTTAAGCCCTCTAGTGTTTGTGCAATTGCTTTGGGTTGGCCAGGCAAATTAATAATTAGAGATTGCTTGCGAATAACGGCAACCTGACGGGATAGAATGGCTGTTGGTACGAAATGGAGACTAATTTGACGCATTTGCTCACCAAATCCAGGCATAGTCTTATCTGCAACGGCTAGGGTTGCCTCTGGTGTTACATCTCGCAACGCAGGACCAGTACCGCCAGTCGTTAGGATTAAATGACATTGCTGATTATCGACTAAATCAATCAGGGTTGCTGAGATAGTTTCTTGATCATCGGCAATCAAGCGTTCTTCTATTTCAAAAGGAGTAATCAATGCGCTGGTTAGCCAGGTCGTCAGACTGGGGATGCCTTTGTCTTCATAAATGCCTTGGGATGCACGATCACTAATAGAAACTAAGCCAACTTTAAATATTTTAGGTTGCATGCGAATTGTTTGGTTAATATGATGTCAACTGGATAGACTACGAATTATAACGTTAAAGATTAAGGACTTGTAATGATGATGAAAAAAATGCTGGTAGGGGCGCTAGTTGCGTTTTGTTTGCAGACTGTCCATGCCGAGGAGAACTTGTTCGCCAAAAACTACAAAGAACAAAATAATGGCAACTTAAAATCCATGCAGGCGAATCCCGATACCAAAATGTACGTGAGTAATCACTACGATGAGGACAATATCAGTATGCTTGAAGATGGCTACGACATGATCGGCAGCAGCGGTTTTGAAGCTGGTAGCATAAAACCCGATATGGCATTAGAGCATGCGCGATCAATAAAAGCGGATGTCGTACTTGTCTACAGTAAATACGCCTCCAAAAAATCTTCGCTTTCTAAATTAGAATTGATTAAAGAAGCAGCAAAGACGACAGGGGAAATTGACCCAGAATCATTGAATTCACAAGATGATGAGCAGTATAAATATTATGCGAGTTATTGGGCAAAGCTACCAATGCCACTGTTGGGATTGCATGTGATTAAGCTCAGTCGTAAAGATAAAGATACAGATAAGTCAATCGAAGAAGATGGTCTAAAAGTACTTGCTGTCATCAAGCAATCACCCGCGTTTAAAGCTGGGCTCAAACGCGGTGATGTATTGTTGAAAATGGGTGCGATGGATTTACAAACACCAGCGCAACTGTCACAAGCGGCAATGAAGTATGCTGGTAAGCAGGTGGAAATCAGCTATAAACGTGAAGAGGAAAGCAAAACTACTAACGCAACCTTGAACAGTCGTTAGATAGCTGCGACTCGTTAGTCTTGATTAGCGTTTTCTGTGATTTCGCGCAAAAGTTTAAATAACTCTCTCGTGCTTTTGGGCGGTTTGTTATTGTATTGCTCGTGATGTGCATTGCGAATTAAATGGCGTAAACGTTGGATTTCGTCATTCGGGTATTGAGTAACAAACGCTTGTAATGCATCGTTGCTGGACGTTGCTGCTTCGTCAATGAGTCGATCACGCCAGCGTTCCAACGCATGAAAACGAGCGTTTTCTTCTTGATTTTTACCTTCCCATTTAGCTAGTTGCTCAACAATCGGTGTGGGATCAATATCCCTCATTAAACGGCCGATATACTGCATTTGACGGCGAATAGCACCATTAGAGGTTATACGTTTTGCTTCAGCGATTGCCTCGTACAGTGCTTCACTTAGATTTAGTTGCTTTACCTTGTCAATAGGCAATGCAACAAGGCTTTTGCCTATTTGTTGTAATTGATCAGCTTCCGCTTTACGCTGTGTTTTACTAATCAAGCTGTTGTTTTCATCGTTTTGTTGCATGTTTTTTCGTTGCTTTGCCTAAGATAGTGCCGATGCACGGTATGATAACAGTTTTACACTTAGACGATAACGAATCGAATAGAATAGAATGATTGAAACACAATGAATCAAGAAACATTAAAACAGATTGCTGAAGACACACTTAAACTTGCAAAACAGATGGGCGCCTCGCAAGCAGAGGTTGATGTAAGCTTTGGAACTGGCCAAACCGTTTCAGTTCGCAAGGGTGAGACAGAGAATATTGAATACAATCGGGACAAAGGTGTATCAATCACAGTTTTTTTTGGCCATAGAAAAGGATATGCCAGTAGCTCCGATTTTGGGATGCAAGCATTAAAAGATACGGTGGCAGCTGCTTGTAATATCGCAAAATTCACAGCTGAAGATCCATTTTGTGGTCTGGCCGATGCCGAGGATATGGCAGCTGATGTTCAAGATTTAGACTTGTATCACCCATGGCAAATTACAGTAGATGAGGCAGCCGATATAGCAAAGCGCTGTGAGGCAGCTGCATTATCTGTTGATAAAAACCGCATAACCAATTCAGAAGGTGCAAGTGTTTCGACGAGTGAGGGCCATTTTATTTATGCTAATTCGCATGGTTTTATTGGCGGCTACCCTAGTTCACGACACAGCATCAGTTGCTCTGTCATAGCCGAGCAAGATAATGCAATGCAGCGTGATTATTGGTATACCAATGCGCGAAGTCTTGCTGATATGGCTTCGCCAGAGTTTGTTGGCGATTTAGCGGGCAAAAGAACTATTCGCCGATTGGGTGTACGGTCTATTAAGACGGGTCAGTACCCAATCCTATTTGAAGCACCATTGGCAGGTGGGCTTATTTCTTCCTTGATCAGTGCAATATCTGGCGGTAACTTATACCGACAATCATCATTCTTGTTAGATAGCCTGGGTAAAAAAATCGCATCCTCTTTAATTAACATAGAAGAATTACCCCATGTAAAAAGAGGGCTAGCAAGCAGCCCTTTTGATAACGAGGGTGTTACAACAAAGCCGCGGATGCTAGTTGAGAATGGCGTGTTACAGGGCTACATGCTTTCAAGTTACTCTGCACGCAAGCTAGGATTAAAAACCACCGGCAATGCAGGTGGTGCGCATAATTTAGTCGTGCATGATACCAAGCAATCATTTACAGATTTATTGTCAATGATGGGTACAGGGTTAGTGGTAACGGAAATATTAGGTCATGGCCTTAACATGGTGACTGGCGATTATTCACGTGGCGCAGCAGGTTTCTGGGTAGAGAATGGTGTCATTGTCCACCCAGTAGAAGAAATCACGATTGCAAGTAACCTTAAAGACATGCTGATGCATATTATCGCTGTGGGCAATGATGCAGTCTTGCCTAGTGCCAAACAAACTGGCTCGATATTAATTGAGCGAATGACAGTCGCAACAAGCTAAGTGATGAAATGCTAAATCAATAAAAAAGCCTCAATTGAGGCTTTTTTATTTAATACCAATGTGCTTTTTAACTACCTGAAACAGGCGTATCTAAATCTTCATCTGCAGGCTCAAACCCATTATCAAAGTCATGTTTTGGTATCAAGCCATCTTGCACTTGGCTTTCGCGTCTTTGTAAATAAGCATCTCTAACAAAAGAATAGGGATCTAATGCTGCATCGTCCACCAAATCACCTGCTTCTAGCAATTGCGTGCGCTTATCAATTAATTGCGCAGTACGCAGTTGATTATGTAAGCGTATTTCACCAATATTATGTGTATAAGTGATTGGATCACTCGTTATAGTATCGAATACCAAACCAGACGTATCACGTAGCGTACTTGAGCCTAAGAACGGTAGAACAAGGTATGGTCCGTTATCAACACCCCAATAACCTAAGGTTTGACCAAAGTCCTCTTTGTTTTGTGGGATATTGTCCATCCCGGCAACGTCAATGAATCCAGCAATACCAAATGTACTATTAATCACGAAGCGACCTGCATCCGTAAATGCATTGGCAAACTTGAGCTGCAATATATCATTAAGCACTGTAGTCAGTGAGCCAAGGTTATTAAAGAAATTGCTGATACCTTTACGAACTGGTGAAGGCGTTACTTTTTTGTAGGCAGTCGCTACTGGTTTGATAACTGCTTTGTCAGCTACGTCGTTGAACTTGTAAACGCCGCGGTTAATTGACTCTAATGGGTCCTTGTTTGATTGTGTTGCACAGCCAGTCACAAAAATGAATAGCAAACTGCTGATTAGAACTTTGATAAGGTTTAACTGCATATTTAAAATCGCTTTATTTTGTTTTCGTTATGTACTTTTTATCCAAGATTGCAGGTCTTTTGTTTTGCCGACATGCGGCGTATCAGCTGTATTATCCCCTAATAACGAATTCTGTGTCTATTTTTTATAGACGCTTATTCGCTCGCCATTGTTGGTGTTGTAAAAAACCAACCAAGTGCTGACTTTGGTAAAAGCAATTGTTGTGCCTTGTTTTGAAGTGGCTGATTGTTATCGAGACTTCTCATTAGTTTTTTTATACAAATCAAGTGCTAAGGTGCGTTGATGTGCATGGTCAACAATTGGGGCAGGATAATCTTTGCCAATAATTAAACCAATTTCTTGTTGCCTTGTTGACGAAATTTGCCATGGCTGGTGTACTTCTTTGTCAGTGCATTGGCTCAGTTCAGGTAGGTATTTTTTTATAAATTTGCCATTTTTATCAAAGCGCTCACTTTGTGTCACTGGATTGAAGATTCGAAACCATGGCTGTGCATCACATCCAGTAGACGCAGCCCATTGCCAGCCACCATTATTCGCACTAAAGTCATAGTCAATTAAGTTTTCGGCAAAATATTGCTCTCCCCAGCGCCAATCTACCAGTAAATCCTTGACTAAGAAACTCGCAACGATCATCCGAAGACGATTATGCATATAGCCAGTCTGATTGATTTGCCGCATGGCAGCATCAATGAGTGGGTAGCCTGTTCTAGCTTCGCACCAGGCATCAAATAGAGCTTTATCATTAGGGAACTGCATCTCATCAAATGCTGGATTAAATGTATGGCCAGATGCAACTTGTGGGTGGTGGTGTAGGATTTGAAAATAGAAATCACGCCAAATTAGCTCGTTTAACCAGGTTTCTGCACCTGCATTTTCCATGCGATAAGCTGTGCTGGCTAAATGACGAATAGAGACGGTTCCAAATCTAATATGGGTTGATAAATAAGATACCCCTTTTTTTGATGGATAATTTCTAGCCTCCTTATATTGATCTATTCTACTTTCAAAATCATCCAGTAACGTTTTGCCCCCAGACATACCAGTGGGTAATTTTAGATCCATTAGGTTCGTTCTTTTGAAACCGATTTTTTCAAGAGATATTAGGTCTGTAGGACTTATTTTAGCCAAATGCTTGATATAGCGGTCTACAGGATAAGGTTTTAGATAGAAATCATTCAGCTTTTGTCTTACAGTTTTGCTATATGGCGTGTAAACCAAGTAAGGTTGATCACTTTTATTGAGTACCTCACTTTTTTCGAAGATGACCTGGTCTTTGTAGCTATGAAAGTCAATATCTTTTTCTTTGAGCGTGCGCTGTACTCTTTCATCACGCTCAATCGCTGCTGGTTCATAGTCGTGGTTGATAAACACAGCCTCTACTTGCAAGCGATTAGCTAACTCGGGAATCTTGCTAACGGCTGCGCCATGCTCAACAATGAGGTCACCTCCGTTATCTTGAAATGCTTTCTTAAGTTCTTTTAAGCTTTCCCAAATAAACTCAACACGTCTATCTGCCTTGTTTTTTAGTAGATCTAATATGTCTGTGTCAAACACAAAAACACAGTACACTTGTTTTGAGTTTTTTAGTGCATGATATAGCGCAGCATGATCATAATCACGCAAGTCACGCCGAAACCATACGAGCGATTTTTCATATTGCATAGACGAGTTGATTTATTCTTTATGGTATGGATGATTTTGTATGACCGTGTATGCACGATAAAGTTGTTCAGTTAGCAGTACACGTACAAAGGCATGTGGTAGCGTGAGCTTTGATAATGACCAATGCCAATCTGCTTCTTGTATCAACGTTGCATCCAGTCCATCTGCACCACCAATTACAAAGCTAACATCACGACCCATTTCCAGCCAGGATTGCATTGATTTGGCAAGTTGCAGTGTCGATTTTTCTAACCCATTTTCATCACAGACAACTAAATAATCGCGGTTTGCTGCTTTACGAATGCGTTCTGCTTCAGCAGCTTGTACTGAGGCACTATTTCTGCCATCCGCACGTTTGTCTGGTTTGATTTCAATAATCTCAGTCGCTAACTCTCTTGGCATGCGCTTGATATATTCAGCACATGCCGTTTCTACCCATGCTGGCATTTTGTGGCCAACAGAGATAATTTTAAGTTTCATGTGGTAAAGGAGTTATGCAGCTGATTTGGACTTCTCAGCAGCATTATGTTTGCTGTTACCACCCCATAGTTGCTCAAGGTTATAGTAAGCGCGTGTAGTAGGGACCATGATATGAACGATTACATCATCCAAGTCAACTAAAACCCATTCACCGTCTTTTTCACCCTCTAAACCTCTGGGGTTATAACCTTTTTCTTTAAGTTTGACGTATATATTATCGGCGATAGCTTTCGTTTGGCGTGACGAGTTAGCGCTGCAAATAATCATATAACTGGTCATGGAGGTAAGTTTGGTTACATCGAGTACACTAATGTCGAACCCTTTAATGTCTTCGATTGCGTCTACGACGGCTTCTTTCATTGCAATTAAATCTGACAAATATTGACCTTTTTAAATAGTGTGTTAATTAAGCTGCTTGTGCTGGGATGGTGTTTTTACGCTCTTTAATGCGATTGTGATCATCGACATAAATTAAAACAGGCTGATAGGTTTCTAACTCCAGCGCGCTGTATTGTGCATAAGTAGCAATAATGACAATATCATCTGGTTTTGCTTTGTGCGCAGCAGCACCATTAGTAGAGATAATGCCTGAATGACGTTCAGCCCGAATGGCGTAGGTACTGAAACGCTCGCCATTGGTAACGTTGTATATATCAATTCTTTCATACTCGCTAATATTAGCGGCTTCAAGCAAAGCTTCATCTATAGCGCAACTACCTTCATAATGTAGTTCGCTATGCGTCACATGGACGCGGTGCAGCTTGGATTTAAGCATCGTTCTTTGCATGCATGTTTTCCATTAATTGTAGATAGTTAGCATTGTAATCAATTCAAGGGTTTAGCGCAAAAATTCAATATTATCAATCAGCCGTGTTCCATTCAGTGATGCTGCACCTAGTACGACTAAGCTGCCTACATCTTTATTGGATGCTGCGCGTAATGTTGCTGATGAGCGAATAGACATGTAATCAACCTGCCAACCCTGTTTTTCAAGGTGTTTTTCAGCATTCTTTTCAATTGTTGCAAAGTCCAGCTGATTTAACTTGATGGACTCAATCATTTGTCTGAGTGTCAGGTAAAGTTGAACCGCTTGTTTTTTCTCCGAGTCACTAAAGTTGCCATTGCGAGAACTCATGGCTAGCCCACCTGGCTCTCTAATTGTTTCGCCCGCAATGATATCAATAGGAAAATTAAGCTGATTCACCAGCTTGCGAATGATGTAGAGTTGCTGAAAATCTTTCTTGCCGAAGACAGCGACATTTGGTTGTACGATATTAAATAACTTAGTCACCACAGTAGCAACGCCAGCAAAATGGCCAGGTCTGCTTGCACCACACAATTCACTAGCAATCGGTGGTGGTGTTACAGTGATTGTTTGATTAAGTGACTTACCGTCAAACCCTGGGTACATATCAGCTACAGTTGGCGCATAGACGATGCTCACACCAAGTTTCTCGAGCTTATCGCAGTCAGCATCAAGTGTACGAGGGTATCTGTCTAAATCTTCATTTGGCCCAAATTGTAGCGGGTTGACGAAAATACTAACAACGACACAGTTTGCATGTTGTTTGGCAATCTTCACCAAATTGAGATGACCTTCATGAAGGTTACCCATGGTAGGGACGAAAGCAATTCGTTTATGCTTATCGAGCGCCTCACGTAATGTCACACTATCATGAATTATTTGCATTAGTAACTATGCTCTAGCGCTGGGAAGGATTCGTCTTTTACTGCTCGTATATATGCAGATATCGCAGATTGTATGCTATTGGTATCTTTCAAAAAGTTACGTACAAAACGGGGTGATTTAAAATCAGCTGGAGCTTTGCCAGCTGGCCCAGTGTAAATGCCAAGTAAATCCTGTAAAACGAGTACTTGACCATCACAATGAACACCTGCACCAATGCCAATTGTTGCCGCTTTAATTGTTTGCGTGATTTGTTTTGCAAGTGTAGCTGGGACCATTTCCAGCACAATCATGCTAACCCCTGCTGCATCCATTGCTTGTGCATCCTTGATAATTTGAAGTGCAGATTCTTCTGTTTTCCCCTGAATCTTATATCCACCAAGTTGATTCACAGATTGGGGTGTGAAGCCAAGGTGAGCACAAACAGGAATACCATGCTCGACCAAATAGCAGGCAGTTTCCACTTTGCTGCCACCACCTTCAAACTTCACCATATGCGCACCAGAGCGTATCAACCAATCCGCATTTTTATAAGCGGCTTCATTATCATGCTCGTAACTGCCGAGCGGCATATCGGCTACAATCAACGTGTTAGGCGCGCCAGCAGCAACATTTTTAGTGTGATACGTCATATGATGCATACTGACATTGAGTGTATTCTCGGCACCTTGCAACACCATGCCTAATGAATCGCCAACCAACAGGATATCAACACCAGCCAACTCCATTGCTTTGGCAAATGTTGCATCGTAGCAAGTTAGCATCGCTAACTTTTCACCTGATTGAATAAGCTCTTGTATGTGCTGAAGTGACATTTACTTTAGTCAAAATTAGGGTTGAAATACTCACGCCGACTATTAAATTGTCCAATCCTGTCAATGAGCAAGTCAAGGGCGCTCTCATCTTTAATGATGTTCAGTTTTTCGTTATTGACTATAAGCACTGGTGCTGCATCATAAGTATGGAAAAACTCACTGTAGGCATTGGATAAACGCTGAATATACTCATTAGGTATACCTACTTCATATTTAATATTGCGTTCTGCTATACGTTCAGAAAGCGCTTCAACTGGCGTTTGTAAATAAATCACTAAATCTGGTTTGGGTGATTTCAGTTGCAGATGGTGGTAAATCTGGTGATAGAGAGCATATTCTTCATCATTGAGATTTAACCGTGCAAATAACGGGTCTTTGTCCAAAAAGAAATCGGCAGTAATAGGCTGAGAGAACATATCCATTTGATTCACATCGGCAATTTGCCTAGAGCGCTGAAACAAAAAGAACAGTTGTGTTGGTAATGCATAGCGTTTTGCGTCTTGGTAAAAGCGAGCCAAGAAAGGATTTTCTTCGGCTTTTTCTGAAAGTAATTGGGTAGAAAACTTGTCAGAAAGCATGCGTGCCAAAGTGGTTTTGCCACTGCCAATAGGTCCTTCAATGACGATAAAGGGAAATTTATTAAAAATACTCATGCTGGGTGATGATGGTTAAGTTTTATAATTTTTTCGTTTTGGAAGGATTGCGCTAATTTTACAACATTACAGCGCTGAGGAATAACATCATCGTAGCTAATTATTAAATCTGGCGCTATCTCTGCTAACGGCAAAATGACAAAACTCCTCAAGTGCATCCTTGGGTGTGGTAAGGTCAAAAAATCGGTTTTTTGCACGACGTTATCATAGAGCAGTAGGTCTAAATCGAGTATTCGCGGGGCGTTTGGAAAAGGACGCTCACGACCGAAAGTTTTTTCGATAGCTAATAACTCTTTCAACAATGTTTCAGGACTAAGATCAGTAGACACCTCTACAACTGCATTAATAAAGTCTGGTTGGTTATCATATCCAACAGGTTCAGACTGGTACAGGCTAGATTGTTGAATTAACTTGGTTCTTGGGAGTTTTTCGAGCGCAGTCAAAGCATTATTTACTTGCGTAACTGGATCACATAGATTGCTCCCCAGCGCGATATAGGCCCTATGCACCATCTTCAGCCTTATTCGCGGTTGGTTTTCTTTTTGGTTTACGGCGGCGTTTTCTGGGGGCAGTATTCGGTAACAACATCGCTGTGCGTTGCTCAGAATTGGCGTGGGCAAAAGTCGTCCACCATTCTCCTAGCTCGCTAGCAATCTCGCCTGACTCACAGCGCAATAGCATAAAATCATAAGCAGCACGGTACCTAGGATGCGTGAGTAATGCAAATGGACGCTTGCCTGAGCGTTGTTCAAAACGAGGTTGCATAGCCCATATTTCTTTCATGCCAGAAACAAATCGATTGTGAATGGCCAACTTTTTTGCTTGAATCTGGATCACTTCATCCATGGCTTGGTAGAGCGCAGGGAATAATGGTGCATGCTTTTGGTTTTCTTGCCAAGCTTTTAACACTTCATGCCAAAGTAGGGTGGCGAATAAAAAACTGGGGTTAGATGACTTACCTTGCATGATCCTGTCATCGGTATTTTTCAATGCCAGCATGACAAATTTTTCGCCCAAAGGCTGTTCTAATACAACATCTAGTAACGGCAAAAGACCATGATGCAAGTGTTGAGCACGCAAAATATTGATACTCTCTATAGCGTGGCCAGATAAAAACAGCTTGAGCATTTCATCAAATAAGCGGCTTGGCGGTACATCATGTAACAGGTCCGCTAATTCTGCAATCGGCTTTTGTGTCGGTTTATCAATTTTTAAGCCCAGTTTTGCGGACAATCTAACTGCTCTCAGCATACGAACTGGGTCTTCTTGATAGCGCTTTGTAGGGTCGCCAATCATACGTAATAGTCGTGCTTTAACGTCAGCTACGCCATTATGAAAATCTAGCACTTCTTGGGTTACTGGATTGTAGTACAGCGCATTGGCAGTAAAGTCACGTCTGGCAGCATCTTCTTCCATGCTACCAAAAATATTATCTCTGAGAATGCGGCCCGTATCATTGACTGAGGCATCACCTTCATTGTGATGATGTCCCCGGAATGTAGAAACCTCAATCGTTTCTCTTCCCCACAACACATGTACCAGACGAAAGCGTTTGCCGATAATACGTGACCGCCGGAATACCCTTCTGACATCTTCCGGTTCAGCGTT
>JBFIDU010000017.1:0-13939 GCA_041603755.1 Methylophilaceae bacterium | reverse complement strand
ATCTATTTTGACGCCAGCTCCAATAATGGTGTATGCACCAACCTCTACACTACTATCTAACTCAGCTTTGGAATCAATAATGGCGGTGGCATGAATTTTACTTGTCATATTACTTTAAATTCTTTATTTATATTATTGATTTATATGTTTTTTAATATACACATCATACTTGCCTCTGCGACGACTTTATCATCAACAGTAGCAACCCCTTTATATTTCCATATCCCTTTCAGGATACGATCAATTTTCACATTTAGTATGATTTGATCGCCAGGCGATACTGGCTTTTTGAAGCGTGCTTCATCTATCCCTGCAAAGTAATAAACAGATTCTTCAGTTGGCTTAATTCCCATTGTTTTAAATGATAAAACAGCAGCTGCCTGGGCCATTGCTTCGACAATTAAAACACCGGGCATCACTGGGTGATAGGGAAAATGTCCAGGAAAAAAAGGTTCATTTACTGTGACGTTCTTCAGTGCAGTAATTTCTTTATTTAGCTCCAGCGAAATCACTCTATCAATAAGGACAAATGGATATCGATGTGGGAGATGATCCAGAATTTCATGGATATTCATGCTGCTATCAGTAGTATCATTCATATGAAGCTTTCTATAGTTTTCTCAAATTTTCTATGCGCTTAATCTGCGTTTCTAGTGTTTTAATTTTATCTGTTAATTGTGTTAATTGACGTATATTTGCCGCCGTTTTAAGCCATGCTGTATGCTCTTGGGAAGGCATTAGTGCAGTATATGTTCCTGATTTAGTTATAGAACGCATAATCATCGTGCCCGGTGATACAGTGACATCATCAGCAATCGTTAGATGGCCAAGTATCATTGCGCTACCCCCCAATTTACAATGCGCACCTATTATTGCACTACCAGCAATACCTACACAACCAGCAATGACAGTATGCGCCCCAATCCGGCAGTTATGTGCTATCTGAACAAGATTATCAATTTTCACGCCATCTGCAATGACAGTATCGTCAATAGCGCCTCTATCAATCGTGGTATTTGCACCAATATCAACATGATCGCCTACGATTACGCGCCCAATTTGCGGTATCTTCACCCAGCGTTTGATACCATCATCACCCAATTCTTCAGCATAGCCAAAGCCATCATTACCAATGACTGCACCTGAAAAAAAATGGCAGTTATTCCCAACTTGAGTTCCATGCTTAATGGTGACATTTGCTTCTAACACCGTGTTGTCATTAATGATTGAATCATGCTCAATAACACTATTAGGCCCGATAACAACATCTTGTCCCAAAACAACATTGTTTCCAATTGTTACATGCGCACCAATATAACAGCCAGATGATATTTTTGCTGACGTTGAAATAGAAGCTGTGTGATGAATGCCTGGATGATGAACTGGCGCGGGGTTTAGTAACTGTGAAACTTTCGCAAAATATGCGTAAGGATTATCGGTGACAATGGAAGGAAGCGCGGTTAGTTGTACATGCTCCGGTTTAATAATGACAGCACTAGCTTTTGTTGATTGTAATTGCGCTGTGTATTTCGTATCATTAAAAAAGCTAATTGCACCTGCTTGCGCATACGCTAATGAGCCAACGCGAGATATCTTAATCTCAGCTGCACTGTTAGCGAGTTCTCCTCCAAGTCGGTCGGTTACATCCTTAAGCGATAAACTGTCGTTCATGAGAGTCAAACATGGGTTAATTCCCACTTAACAACTTTAGCACTTTATCGGTAATGTCAATTTTGTTGCTGGCATAAGCAACACCACCATACATTACCAAATCATAACCCTCTGACTCAGATACGGTTTTTACCGCATTATTAATGCGGTCTTGTAATACGGATAGTTCTTCATTTTTACGGATGTTGATGTCTTCACGGAGCTCGCGCTGTTTACGCTGAAATTCAATCTTCAAGTTAGAGGCTTTGCGCTGCTTGTTACGTCTATCTACCTCACTAAGCGATAGCGACTCCTGATCTAACTCTGCCTCTATTGTCGCTATTTGCTTTTTCATTTTATCCAGCTCTATCGATCTTGGGCTGAACTCACGTTCTAGTTTTTTACCACTTTCGGCCGTTTGAGGTGCTTCTTTGAGAATTTTATCCACTTGCACATAACCGACCTTTAGCTCTGCTGCAAGGCTTATATTCAGCGACAAAAGCATCACAAGTGTTAACAACAACGTTTTATATATATACCTCAATTCAAACCTCCAAAATATCCTGTATTTTATACAGGTATGCCCATTCTACTATTAAACACGCACCCCGTTCAATTTTAACTAAAATTGTTGGCCGAATTGAAACTGTAAGGTTTGCGTTTGGTCACCGTCTTCTTCATTGATTGGTTTTGCTAGCACCAGTTTTAATGGGCCAAATGGCGAGAACCAGCTAACCCCTACACCAGCACTGTACCTTAAATCGCCCAAGCTAATTGATTCTTCATCACCAAATACACGACCTGCATCGAAAAAGGCACTTATGCGAAAGGATTTGGAATCTTTGATTAGCGGTACTGGTACAAATACTTCAGCATTACCCACTATCCTAGTTGTACCACCAACAGAGAAGTCATTACCAGTAGCTGGATCAATATCTCTTGGTCCGAGTGTACCATTTTCAAAACCACGTACAGAGTTTACACCACCTGCAAAAAAGTTTTTGAAGAATGGGAATTTGTTATCACCATAGCTATCTGCATAACCTAACTCACCGTTAAGCATAAAGACGACATCCTTAAACACATCTTTATACCAAGCATGCTGATACTCAATTTTGTAATATTCAAGATCTAAGCCAGGAACACCCACTTCACCACTTAGCTTCTGCAGAATGCCTCGATTAGGGAATAATAGGTTATCACGAGAGTCGAAAGTCCATCCTGCCCTAACTTGCACGGAGTTGGCATCACATCCTGATGTATTGTCACAAAAATCTAAATACTGTTTAGGGCTATCACTTTGTAAATCAATTTTCGTAATATCAGCTGTTAATCCTAAAGAAAAACGACTCATTTCTGTCAAAGGAAAACCGTAACGAACGCCAAGACCATAAGAAGAACTACTATAAGTACCAATTCTTGAAGTTGTTGAAGTATCTGTATCTACATCTCTTCTATAGACATCAAAGCCTCGGCTAATACCATCAGGCGTATAGTATGGATTTGTATATGATAGTGAATAAATCGTATTTAGATTACTGGTATTTAACTGGGCATTCACTCGATTACCGGTACCCAAGAAGTTTTCTTGGCTGACGTTGAAGCCTAAAACAACACCTTCATTACTTGATAAACCGGCACCAAACTGAACACTACCTGTTGATTTTTCTGTCACATTGATATTCAAGTCTACTTGGTCCGTACTACCTGGTACAGCAGGTGTTTCAATATCCACACTATCGAAAAATTGGGTACGGTCTAAACGCTCTTTTGAACGTTTAATTTTATCACCTGCATACCATGCAGATTCCATTTGACGCATTTCACGGCGTAATGCTTCATCTTTTGTTTTTGTGTTACCCGTTAAATTAATGCGTCGAACATAAACGCGGCGGCCAGGGTCCACAAAGAAAGTAAAAGCTGCCGTACGCTCCTCTTTGTTGATTTCTGGCACTGCATTGACATTGGCAAAGGCGTAGCCTTCATTGCCTAATCGGTCGCTGATTGCTTTTGTGGTTTCAGTAACCAATTGCCGGTTAAAAGTATCACCAGATTTCAGCATGACCAATTTTTGAAGCTCTTCTTCAGGTAGCTGCAACTCTCCTGCAAGCTTGACATCACTGATTGTATATTTTTCACCTTCTGTGACATTGACGGTAATATAAATATCTTGTTTGTCTGGTGAAATAGAGACTTGCGTAGAATCGACTGAGAACTCTAAGTAGCCTTGATTTAGATAGAATGACTTAAGGGTTTCTAAGTCTGCAGTTAGTTTTTGTTTTGAATACTGGTCATCTTTATTCCACCAACTCATCCAATTTGGCGTGGTTAATAAAAATTCTGCTCTTAACTCTTCCAGCGTAAAGGCATTGTTACCCACAATATTAATATCGCGAATCTTAGCAACTTGGCCTTCCTCAATTTCAAATCTAACCGCAACACGATTACGCTCTAATGGACTGACAACTGTTTTAACGGTTGCACCGTATTTGCCAGTCGACAAATATTGCCTTTTGATTTCTTGTTCAGCGCGATCAAGCTCAGATTTGTCAAAAATCAAACCTTCAGAAATGCCGATTTGCTTTAGGCCTTCCAGCATTTTATCTGATGGGAAAGAACGATTACCGCTAAATTCTATTTTAGCAATCGCTGAGCGTTCCTGAACTGTCACTAAGAGCACGTCACCATCAGCTTCTATACGCACATCTTTAAAAAAACCTGTTCCATACAGTGACTTGATTGCCCTTGTTGCTTTCTGATCATTCATTACATCACCCACTTCAACAGGTAAGTAATTAAAGATCGTACCCGGTTCAGTCCGTTGCAAACCTTCGACACGGATATCTTTAACGACAAAAGGCTCTAATGCCAATGCTTGTTGATGAAATAACGCAAATACTACTGCTGAAATAAGGCGTGGTTTAAACAAGTGGTTATCCTGCTACAATTCGGTTAAAGTCATTGAAAATTGCTAACATCATTAGCAAGCCTAATAATCCTATTCCTATTTTCTGGCCAATGAGCATAGTCTGCTCAGATACAGCGGACCCTTTAATAATTTCTGCCATATAATACATTAAATGCCCGCCATCTAAAACAGGTATTGGCAAAAGGTTCAACACCCCAATACTAATGCTGATTAGCGCTATAAAGCTTAGAAAAGCAGTGATACCAAGTCCAGCACTCTCTCCAGCATAAGCAGCAATTGTGACAGGTCCGCTAATCCCTTTCCAAGAAGTTTGGCCTGTTATCATATACCACATCATTTTCAAGCTAAAAGCAGATGTTTTCCATGTTTTACCAATCGCCATGCCTAAACTATCCAGCAATGAAAATCGCTGTTTAATCAACACTTTCTCAAGCTTTGCTTCATCAACCCTTACCGCAGCACCTATTTTTCCTACTTCCTCATTACTTTCTATTACAGTATCAGGTGTCACCAATACGGTCATGGGGCCTTGCTCTCGCTCTATTTCAACTTGCAGAGTCTTCCCAGGATTTGCTTTAATAATACTCACAACAGCAGACCAAGTTTCAACTGGGACATCATCAATATGTTTAATTCTATCTCCCGCCTTCAATCCAGCTGCTTCTGCCGCCCCATTGGGGAGAACTTCATCGATAATCGGCAATACAGTTGGTCTATACATGCTCAGGCCAATTTTTCCCAAGATATCGCCATCTGCCTCTTGACTTAAACCCGTTAAATCTAGCTTGTGTTGATGTAGTTCATTATTGTCTGTTATCGCTTTTACTAGTACGACTTTATTCTCAAAGGAGGCTTCTAGCAAAATCCAACTAACATCCGACCATGTTGTCACGCTTTTACCGTCTATAGACTGAATTGTTTCACCTGTCACAAAGTCTGCTTTTGCCGCTATGCTAGCGGATTGCACTTCCCCGATAATCGGCCGCATGCCAACGACGCCCTGCATTAACAATATCCAGTAAATTAGAATCGCCAACAATAAATTTGCCATCGGCCCTGCTAGTACGATTGCAATGCGCTTGTATACTGATTGCCTGTTAAATGCTCGTGCCAAATCAGCTTTTGTAAAGTCGAATTGCTGTGCAATCGTCTCACCATGCTCCCTTTCGGCTTTTAATTCATTTTCATCTAACATTTTTACGTAGCCACCGAAAGGTATAGCGGCTAATACAAACTCTGTCTTATCTGCTCCAAATGTTTTACACCATAATGGCTTACCAAAACCAATTGAGAAACGCAAAACTTTCACCCCACACCAACGCGCCACTTGAAAATGACCATACTCGTGGATGGTCACTATAACGCCGATGGTGATAATGAAAGCGAGAATCGTTAACACGTAAGCACCTTTTTCTTCGCAAGCGAATTAGTTGCTCCATTTGCAATCCAATCATTTGCATACTTTCTAGCTTTTACATCTGTTTCAATTAAATGTTCAATTGAAGAAACTGCCTCTATGTGCATATGATCGAGTGCAGATGCGATTAAATCAGGAATAGCAGTAAACTTAATTTGACTAGAAAGAAAAGCATTTACGGCGACTTCATTGACAGCGTTAAGAATCGTTGATGCAGTGCCTCCAGCTTCTAAGGCATCATAAGCAAGCTTAAGACACGGAAAACGTAATGTATCAGGCGCTTCAAATTCTAATTGACCTAAAGTCAAAAAATTCAAAGAACTGACGCCAGCCTCAATACGTTCAGGATAAGATAAGCCATAAGCAATAGGAGTCCTCATATCTGGATTGCCAAGCTGAGCTAAAACACTACCGTCAATATATTCAACCATTGAGTGAATGACACTTTGTGGATGAACAACAACATCTATTTGCTCAGGTTTCGCATTAAACAACCAGTGAGCTTCGATGACTTCTAAACCTTTGTTCATCAATGAAGCAGAGTCTATTGTAATCTTCGCACCCATAACCCAGTTAGGATGTTTTAGCGCTAAGTCTGGCGTGGCAGCTGCAATTTGAGCACGTGTATGCTGTCTAAAAGGGCCGCCAGATGCAGTTAAGATGATTTTACGAATGCCTCCATCGGCCAAATGATTTAAATGGCATGGGGGCATCACCTGAAAAATAGCATTATGCTCACTATCAATAGGTAGTAAAGAAGCGCCACCTTTTTTTACAGCATCCATGAACAGTTTTCCAGCCATCACTAAGGTTTCTTTGTTGGCAAGAAGAATTCGCTTACCTGTTTTAGCTGCTGCCATTGCAGGCCGCAGCCCAGCCGCTCCAACAATAGCTGCCATCACAATATCAACTTCAACATCACTAGAAACATCTTCTAGGCTCGATATACCAGTTAATACCACTGTGTTGGCGCCTTCATTTTTTAAGGCTTCAGCTAGCTGTTTGGCCGCATGTACGTCTAACATGACAGCATAGTTAGGTTTATATTGTAAACACTGCTGTAACATGACATTGACGTTGGTATTGGCAGTTAAGGCAAATACATTATATTTTGTAGGGTGTCGTGAAATCACATCTAGGGTTTGTTCCCCTATCGTACCAGTACTCCCTAAAATTGTTACGTTTTGCAACTAATGTCCCACCTGAAAATAATTGAAAAGATAAATGATCAATACAGCAATAGGTAAGCTTGGGATCAAACCGTCAATCCGATCTAAAATCCCACCATGCCCTGGTAATAAATCACCGCTGTCCTTTTTATTCATTTGTCGTTTAACTAATGACTCGAACAAATCCCCTACCACACCTAACAAGGCAACTAGCCATAATAAAATAAAAACTGCCCAAGTACTAACAAGTGTGTTGAAATATAAAATACTACCTAACAGTGTGACACCGATTATTGCACCAATCACGCCTTCCCATGTTTTACCAGGGCTAATGCTTGGTGCAAGCTTATGCTTGCCAAAATGTTTACCAAAGAAATAAGCGGCTGTATCTGCCACCCAAATAGTCATCAGTAAAGTAAGTAAAAGCCAAGGATCAATCCCCTTCAGGCAAATAAGTGCTAACCAAAGAGGAAAGATTAAGAACAAACCGATAATAGCCAACAAGAATTGGTTCTTTATTATCACCAATTTAGTCAACAAGACTGGAACAACAAGTATCCAAAACAGCAACGTCAAAACGAAAATAAAAAGTGATTGGTAAATCAACCAATGAAACCCGTTTACAGTCATTGCCCACAGCAATGCAACACCGAGTATCGCGCTGATAATTGTGTAATAAACTACATTTTTTGGGGTTAAATTAATCAGTCTTCCCCATTCGTTAACGGTAAGAAGTGATATCACTAAAGTAACACTCGCCCATACCGTATTTGAGGAGAGAAACAAGACAGGAAGTAAAACAGCGACGAGCAATAATGCAGTGATAATACGTGTTTTAAGCATAGTTGATCAGGCTTTCGCTATTTGCTCACTAGTTTGACCGAAACGACGCTCGCGCAGCTGATATGACTCAATCGCTTCATCAAAGCATTTTTTATCAAAATCTGGCCATAAAGTATCAGTGAAATATAACTCTGTATAAGCTAACTGCCATAACAAAAAATTACTGATACGCTTTTCACCACCCGTTCTGATAAACAGATCAGGCTCTGGTGCATAGTACATTGAGAGGTATGGCATCAAATCTTCTTCATTAAAATTTTGTGTATTATTACCTGCCTGCACCATCCGATTAACCGCTTGCAACAAATCCCAGCGCCCACCGTAATTCGCTGCTATCGTTAAGGTTAACCCAGTATTTTTTTCTGTTAGTTTTTCAGATATCTCAATTTGTTTAACTAACTCTGCATTAAATTCGCTTCGATCACCAATTAAGATCAGTCGAATGTTATTTTCATGTAACTTTTCCACCTCGCGTTTTAGCACTTCCATAAAAAGGCTCATTAAGAAAGAAACCTCTTCTTCTGGCCGGCGCCAATTTTCACTACTAAACGCAAACAGCGTTAAATATTTAATATCGAGTTGTGCACATGATTTAACCAAGTCACGAACAACTTCGACCCCTTTTTTGTGTCCTGACACACGGGGCAAAAATCGTTTACGTGCCCAACGACCATTACCATCCATGATAACTGCAATGTGGTTGGGTAATACACCAACTGTCGGTATCGCTTTTGTGGAACTAGCGAATAGCCGTTTGGTCAAGTTACGCTTTTTAGAAAAAACCAATGGTTATCCAGTTATACAGCCATCAAATCAGCTTCTTTAGCTTGCAACAGTTGGTCAATATCAGCAACTGCTTTATCGGTTAGCTTTTGAACAATATCTTGCGCACGACGCTCATCGTCTTCGCTGATTTCTTTGTCTTTAACTAGTTTTTTAAGCGCATCATTTGCATCACGTCTTACATTGCGCACTGCAACTTTTGCATTTTCCCCTTCACTACGGACTATTTTAGTGAGGTCGCGACGACGTTCCTCAGTGAGCATCGGCATCGGCACACGTATTAAGTTGCCATTTGTTGCTGGGTTTAAACCTAAATCAGAATCACGTATCGCTTTTTCAACTTTTGAAACCATGTCTTTTTCAAAAGGTTGTACGTTGATAGTATGCGCATCACCCAAGTTGACGCTTGCCACTTGATTAATTGCAACCTCTGAACCGTAATACTCAACCATTACATGATCTAATAAACCAGTATGTGCACGGCCTGTACGTATTTTTTGCAAGTCATTTTTTAATGCCTCTAATGACTTTTGCATCTTTTGCTCTGCTGTTTTTTTAATTTCCTCCAACATTTCCCTCTCCAACTCTAAATATTCAATACTCTCTATTGTACTAAATTTTAAGACATACCTAGATTATGACACGCGTGCCTTCATCTTGCCCCATAACAACTCGCATTAACGCACCTTCTTTAAAAATACTGAAAACACAAATAGGTAACCCTTGGTCACGACAGAGTGTTAATGCTGTCGCATCCATGACTTTCAGGTTTTTAGCAATTGCTTCGTCAAAGCTTACAACCTCATAGCGTTTTGCATCTGGATTCTTCTTTGGATCATCTGTATATATACCATCTACTTTTGTCGCTTTTAGAACGACTTCCGCATTAATTTCCATACCCCTCAGCGCTGCTGCAGTATCTGTTGTAAAAAATGGATTACCAGTACCAGCACCAAATATGACTACTTTGCCTTCTTCCAAATAACGAATAGCTTTGCCTCGTATGTACGGCTCAGCAACTTGTTCTAGTTTCAAAGCAGATTGCACTCTAGCATTTATGCCAATACTGCGCATTGCATCTTGAAGTGCCATCGCATTCATAACAGTAGCAAGCATACCCATATAATCGGCTGTTGCCCGATCCATACCTGAAGCAGCTGGTGCAACACCTCTAAATATATTACCTCCGCCAATGACGACAGCGACCTCTACGCCCAAGGCAACAACCGCTTTAATTTGTGCCACTATATTGTCAATGGTAGCGCGATTAATACCATATGCATCATCACCCATTAGAGCCTCGCCAGATAGCTTTAACAGTATTCTTTTATATGCCGGTTTTGCCATTATTTCCCTTTATTTTTAATATTTCACATTTAATCATAAATGCACACAGTCTCCAACGACTCTCAACTTGAAACCACCACGATTAGACCAAAAAAAAGTGGGGCGGTAATACCGCACCCACTTAAGATGTTGTTGCTGCTGCTATGTGATTTAAACTTTAGCGGCAGCAGCCACCTCAGCGGCATAATCCACAACAGCTTTTTCGATGCCTTCACCAACTGTATACATTGAAAATGATGCAATTGTTGCGTTTTTTGATTTTAGCAGTTGCTCAATAGTCATTTTGTCATTTTTAACAAAAATCTGATTAAGTAAAGTCACTTCTTTCAAGAATTTACTTACTGTTCCTTCTGCAATTTTTTCAAGCATTGCATCTGGTTTACCTGCTTCTTTTGCTTTTTCAATTGCAACACGACGTTCTGCTTCAATCGATTCTGCATCGATACCCTCAGCATTTAATGCTTTTGGCTTAGCAGCTGCGATGTGCATTGCAATATCTTTGCCTAGCTCATCATCGCCACCAACCAAGTCGACAATAACACCAATTTTGCCACCATGTACATAGCTAGAAACTTGGCCTTCTGCAACCAAATGCGTGAAACGGCGTGGTGTAATATTCTCACCAATTTTACCTACTAATTGTGCACGAATTTCTTCTGCTGTAGATCCATGCATAGGCAAAGCTGCTACTGCCTCAATATCAGCAGGTGCATTTTCATTAATTACTTTTGCTAGGTCATTAACATAATTAATAAATGCTTCGTTTCTTGCACAGAAATCTGTTTCAGAGTTTACCTCTAGCAATGTCGCTGTTTTGCCATCTGTTGAGACACTAATGCCAACAATACCTTCTGCTGCAACACGGCCAGCTGCTTTACTTGCTTTGTTACCAAAGCGGACACGCAAGATTTCTTCTGCACGACTCATATCACCGTCTGCTTCTGTTAGTGCCTTTTTACAATCCATCATTGGCGCATCGGTGCGCTCGCGTAATTCTTTTACCATGCTCGCTGTAATTTCAGCCATTTTGAGCTCCTTAATTTCATTATAAATAACATTAATTAAATAATGTAATGTATTGATTTAAAATTAAAAAAGCTGGGTTACAACCCAGCTTTAATTGATATCATTTATTCTGCTGAGGTTGCTGCTGCCTCTGATTCAGCAACTTCCACGAACTCTTCAGCTTCACTTGCTGACTTCGCTATTTCAGCCAGCGCATTTGCACGACCTTCAAGCACAGCATCTGCCATACCACGTGCATAAAGTCTGATTGCACGGCTAGAGTCATCGTTACCAGGTATTACATAAGCAATACCTTCTGGTGAGTTGTTAGTATCGACAACACCGATCAATGGGATTCCTAATTTTTTCGCTTCAACGACAGCTCCACTTTCATGACCAACATCAATAATGAAAATAGCATCAGGTAAGCCGCCCATTTCTTTAATGCCACCAATAGATCTCTCTAACTTCTCAAGCTCACGTTTGTAACCTAGCGCTTCTTTTTTACCGAATTTCTCCATGCTGCCATCTTCCAGCATGGCTTCATAATCTTTTAAGCGTTTGATTGATTGTTTGACTGTTTTGTAGTTGGTTAACATTCCACCTAACCAACGGTGGTTAACATACGCGCAACCTGCACGCTGTGCTTCTTCTTTGATAATATCGCGCGCTTGGCGTTTTGTACCAACAAATAGAATTCGTCCTTTATTTGCAGCTAATGTGCGCACATATTTTTGCGCCTCTTCAAATAAAGGTAACGTTTTTTCTAGGTTAACGATATGAATTTTGTTACGATCACCAAAAATGAACTCTGCCATTTTAGGATTCCAGTAACGAGTTTGGTGGCCGAAGTGAACGCCAGCCTCAAGCATTTGACGCATTGTTACAGACATAGTAATACTCCATGTAAGGGTTAAAATTACACGCGTCCAACATTATTTATCGCTTGATAAACACCCTGTACGGGACGGTGCAGTGATTTAGCTAAGCACATTTGCTAGAATAATGTAATATTAATCAAAGCGCATGCGTAGCGGCGCGTATAATACCAAAATTCAGCGTTTTCCACAAACTTTAATACAGCGTTACACTCTAAATCTTATATGGCTATTTCTATACATAATGAAGACGATATTGCAAAAATGCGTATCGCAGGCAAGCTAGCGGCAGAAGTGCTTGATTACATTACGCCTTTTGTTGTCAAAGGCGTAACAACAGACAAACTAGATGCGCTTTGCCACGACTATATTGTCAATGTACAAAAAGCGATTCCTGCTCCGCTCAATTACGCACCAGACGGACATACACCCTACCCCAAATCGATTTGCACATCCGTTAACCACCAAATATGTCATGGTGTTCCTGGCGATAAAGTACTTAAGAATGGCGATATTATTAATATTGATGTAACCGTTATAAAAGATGGTTATCACGGTGACACCTCTAGAATGTTCCATGTTGGCGAGGTTTCAATACAGGCAAAACGCTTATCAGAATTGACCTTCCAAGCAATGTGGCTTGGGATTAATCAGGTTAAACCTGGCGCTACACTAGGTGACATAGGATATGCCATACAAACATTCACTGAAAAGAATGGTTTTAGTGTTGTTAGAGAGTTCTGTGGACATGGCATTGGTAAGAAGTTTCACGAAGACCCACAGGTTTTACATTATGGCAAACCTGGCAGTGGCGTAAGGCTGCAAAAGGGAATGATTTTCACCATTGAACCGATGATTAATGCTGGCAAACGAGATATCAAACACATGCCTGACGGTTGGACAGTTGTCACAAAAGACCGAAGCCTTTCTGCACAATGGGAGCACACTATACTTGTTACCGACGATGGATTTGAGGTATTAACAGTATCTGATGGCACCCCCGCTGCTCCTGAAAATATTGACGCACTATAACGACATGGACACAGCTACGATCATACCAAAACATAATGCGGCTAACTGGCGTAATTTTTTAAAAACACAGCAAGCATTAATAGAACAAAATTTTCTGAACGATAAAAACCCGACTAATTTACTAAAACAGCACACCAAGCTATTGGATAAATTGTTACGGGATGTATGGAAAAATAGTCATTTGAGTGATGAAATCAGTTTAATTGCCGTTGGCGGCTATGGCAGACAAGAGCTATTTCCTCATTCTGATATAGATTTGCTCATTCTGGTACCTGAAAATGTTTCTGATAGTCAAAATGCTGCAATTGAAGCTGTCATAGGCATATTGTGGGATATTGGACTTAACATCGGTCATAGTGTGCGCAGTATCCATGAGTGCATAAAAGAAGCTGCGGAAGATGTCTCTATACAAACTAATTTAATCGAAGCACGCTTACTCTGTGGCCCAAAAGCTACATTCGCAAATTTCTATATTTCGATTATGCAGAGTATGGATGCGAATAAGTTTTTGAATGAGAAGCTGGCTGAGCAAAAGCAAAGACATGCAAAATTTAATGACACAGCATACAAATTAGAGCCCAATATTAAAGAAAGCCCAGGTGGATTAAGAGATTTACATGCCATTTTATGGGTCGCTCACAGCCAGGGGCTTGGGAATACTTGGCAAGAACTTGAAAAAAACGGCATCATCAGTCAAAAAGAGCTGAGCGCCATTAAAAAACATGAGCGAAATTTAAATACCTTACGTATCCGCCTGCACTATTTAGCGAAACGCCGCGAAGACCGTTTACTATTTGACTTTCAAAACCAACTTGCTGCAAATCTGGGTCTGGTTAATACCAAAAGTAAGCGCGCAAGTGAGCAACTCATGCAGCGCTACTACCGT